>NZ_JBKQGZ010000081.1:0-622 GCF_050487165.1 Providencia sp. Me31A | reverse complement strand
TAGAAGCGCAATTGGCGGCAGCGAAGAAACAACTGGCGGAACATGAAGCTGCACAGAATGCGTTATCTAAGCAGTTTACCGACAGCGAAAAACAACAAGCACAATTGCAAGCACGTTTGAAACAAAATGAGCAAGAGTATGCGACGGCGCAAGCGCAGTTGAAACAAGCCAATGCGGACTTGCAAAAACTGCAAGCCAACATGGAAAAACAAACGGCCTTGATGAGTCAAGCGAGTGACGAGCAAGTCAAAGCATTAACGGCGGATTTGAATAAGCAAATTGTTTTACTCAAACAAAAAGAGGATGGGTTAGCAAAAGCACAAGCACAAAGCGAATCCACACGTGATGAATTAGCGAAACAACAGGCCGCCGCGAAAGCGCTAGAGCAGCAAAATCAACAGTTAGCGGCGCAGTTGCAAGAAAAATCGCAGCAAGCGGATAAAATTCAGGCCTCATTAGTTGAGCAAACGGCGAAAGCGGCGGATAAGGCGGCATTAGAAGCGCAATTGGCGGCAGCGAAGAAACAACTGGCGGAACATGAAGCTGCACAGAATGCGTTATCTAAGCAGTTTACCGACAGCGAAAAACAACAAGCACAATTGCAAGCACGTTTGAAACAAAA
>NZ_JBKQGZ010000080.1:0-628 GCF_050487165.1 Providencia sp. Me31A | reverse complement strand
CTCAAGAACGAATGCTGGCAGAACGGTATCCATTATTGACAGTCAACTCAACGATCCACGGTGATAAGCGCCGATTTGGAACCTCAGTTCGCGGCGTTAATTGGATCACCATTATCTCGCCATATTTGTTGCAACGCCTTGGTGGAATAGAATGGGTGCGTAAAAAATTATCCCCCTACCCTGAAATCCAACTCATTGAAAGTCACGATTCATTAGTGATCCAAATTGGCGAATATCCCATACTCTGTGATTCATTAGCCTCTGTGCCAGAAAGCTATTATGCGGTGAATGATTTGCTTCGACCTATTCGGTTAGTACCTGACGATAGCTTACATACTCGTGGCTACGGTCACTTTGATATTCCCGCTACTAAAGCTTGGTATTCCCGTTTAGACAGAGCGCCGTTAAAAATCACCCCGATTACAGCAGGAGAACCCGCATTAGTAGCAGGTTACTACCACAGTGAAAAAGGTGGCCTAAAAGAAGCTTATTTTGAACAAGGGTGTCAATGATCTTCAAAAAATCCACCACGATGATCATTGAAAAATACTCCACCTAATATCTAAAAAAATAATCTTAATCTCGGTGTTTAAAACGATAAGACTCGTTACCCGTTTCAAGAATGTGG
>NZ_JBKQGZ010000079.1:0-641 GCF_050487165.1 Providencia sp. Me31A | reverse complement strand
TACTTCCAACACCTGTTTACCGAGTTACCAAAACGAAGTCCGAAAGATGATGTGTCGGATCTCATGCCATGGAACGTAGAAATCAGTGAGGTTGAGTAAAGCTTTACTGGTTCATTAAGCGCTTACCGTAAAACAGGTGATTTTAAGTATCAGCTTGAACAGCTTTTAGCAACACTTGATCAGGAAAAAATGCAATGCGTAGTCTTGTGAACGGCAAAAAAATTATTTTAAGAAATGATACGACGAATACCGGAGGAACGGTGTTGACTGCTTCTTCTCTCGCCAAACAAACCCAAGGCGTCGCTTGTATGGGCGACTCTGTTTATTGTCCTTCATGTAAAAAAACTGGCACTATCGTTGAAGGTGATAACTTAATGAAAATTAAGGCTATCCCTGTTGCGCTAGAAGGTCACAAAGTCGCTTGTGGATGTTCAGGCAGTTGTGTACTTGTCGCAGCGGGTTAAATTATGGGACGACATCAATGTTCTGAGTAAAAAAAGCCTAAATAATGGCCTAATGCCGATCAGTTAAGAACTAAATAATAGGTTGAACGATCCTACAGTTCTGCAAAAATCCGTAATCATCCCAAGATTACGGATTTTTTTATGTTACTTAGCCAAGCTCTCGAGACTGTTCAGGCT
>NZ_JBKQGZ010000078.1:0-641 GCF_050487165.1 Providencia sp. Me31A | reverse complement strand
AAAGAAAGCGTAATAGCTCACTGGTCGAGTCGGCCTGCGCGGAAGATGTAACGGGGCTAAACTATGCACCGAAGCTGCGGCAGCGATATGTAAATATTGTTGGGTAGGGGAGCGTTCTGTAAGCCTGCGAAGGTGTACTGCGAGGTATGCTGGAGGTATCAGAAGTGCGAATGCTGACATAAGTAACGATAATGCGGGTGAAAAACCCGCACGCCGGAAGACCAAGGGTTCCTGTCCAACGTTAATCGGGGCAGGGTGAGTCGACCCCTAAGGCGAGGCAGAAATGCGTAGTCGATGGGAAACGGGTTAATATTCCCGTACTGGTGATAATTGCGATGGGGGGACGGAGAAGGCTAGGCTATCCGGGCGACGGTTGTCCCGGTTTAAGAATGTAGGCAGGTGAATTAGGCAAATCCGGTTCACTACATGCTGAGGTTCGACGACGAGTCACTACGGTGATGAAGTAGCTCATGCCCCGCTTCCAGGAAAAGCCTCTAAGCTCTAGATTATCATTAATCGTACCCCAAACCGACACAGGTGGTCAGGTAGAGAATACTCAGGCGCTTGAGAGAACTCGGGTGAAGGAACTAGGCAAAATGGTGCCGTAACTTCGGGAGAAGGCACGCTGGCATTAGGTGAAG
>NZ_JBKQGZ010000077.1:0-659 GCF_050487165.1 Providencia sp. Me31A | reverse complement strand
GTGACTGCGTACCTTTTGTATAATGGGTCAGCGACTTATATTCTGTAGCAAGGTTAACCGTATAGGGGAGCCGTAGGGAAACCGAGTCTTAACTGGGCGAATAAGTTGCAGGGTATAGACCCGAAACCCGGTGATCTAGCCATGGGCAGGTTGAAGGTTGGGTAACACTAACTGGAGGACCGAACCGACTAATGTTGAAAAATTAGCGGATGACTTGTGGCTGGGGGTGAAAGGCCAATCAAACCGGGAGATAGCTGGTTCTCCCCGAAAGCTATTTAGGTAGCGCCTCGTGAACTCATCTTCGGGGGTAGAGCACTGTTTCGACTAGGGGGTCATCCCGACTTACCAACTCGATGCAAACTACGAATACCGAAGAATGTTATCACGGGAGACACACGGCGGGTGCTAACGTTCGTCGTGAAGAGGGAAACAACCCAGACCGCCAGCTAAGGTCCCAAAGTCATAGTTAAGTGGGAAACGAAGTGGGAAGGCTCAGACAGCCAGGATGTTGGCTTAGAAGCAGCCATCATTTAAAGAAAGCGTAATAGCTCACTGGTCGAGTCGGCCTGCGCGGAAGATGTAACGGGGCTAAACTATGCACCGAAGCTGCGGCAGCGATATGTAAATATTGTTGGGTAGGGGAGCGTTCTGTAAGCCTG
>NZ_JBKQGZ010000076.1:0-805 GCF_050487165.1 Providencia sp. Me31A | reverse complement strand
ATTTTATTTAATTCTACAAATGCTATTCATTGAGTAGCATTGATAGAGTTTTATATAAGTATTGGTTACTACTAGTCTCGGAATTTACGAGACCTATATAAATTCATCTAGAATGATATTCCAAATAGCCATCAGTTAGTCGCTGGTGGCTTTTTCATTTATGGAGGCAGTCATGCCAGATAAAAAAGAAATAGCCACCCTATCTATAAAGATATCAGTCGATAGCACTGACTTAGATAAGCTGGAAGCGCAACTGAAGCGTATTGAAGGGCTGATGGTTAGCACTGGGCTGAAGGAGCCAACAAGTGTTGGATTTAGCGCTGATAAGTTTATTATTAAAAATGGCCAGATGTTTATTGATGAAGCATTGATTCCAAGCGGAACAATTACGAGCGCAAAGATACAAGGCCCAGCAATAGATGGTGCACTTTGGCAAGCAGTAAAAGAAGGCGCTATTAAAGGTGCTGAGCAAGCACGGTTTGAAATAACAACAGGTATTAATGATAACCATGAGCAATCATCTGCTGAAATTCAGACTGGGGCGAATGAAGAAGAAAAGGAGTTAGATCGAGCCATTATAAAGTTATTATTAAAAGATGCAGTGCAAGGTGGCCCATTGTCTCGCGTGCTGCGGTGTTCGAGGTGATTGCATGAAGCTTGAGCCAAGAGCAGTGAGGTTGATAACAACTATTACAGAATATCAATGTGATGATTGCAAGCAAGGTGCAATGGTTAGAGATAAAGGGTGCAATACCATTCAACTAACTGACCCGCCGAGATTTAAACACATTTGTACTCAGTGTGG
>NZ_JBKQGZ010000075.1:0-829 GCF_050487165.1 Providencia sp. Me31A | reverse complement strand
CGTTGCAGCTCTAGAATTGCAGTCCAGTATTCTCGTTTACTTTGTTGTTCCATAGTCCCTCCAATGAAAAAGCTACTATGGCAAATGACGAGTTTGTTTAGTATGTGTGGTTCATTAACCGCTTACACAATAAAAATAAATTTTATCATTAAAAAATTCTGGAATTTTACAAAATTCAACTCCATCACTTTGTCGTTTATATGCATTCTTATCTTGATGAACAAAATATACTTCTTTCATGTAAATTCTCTTATATTGTTACATTAAATAGGAAAAGCGGTTACTACTCGATTTGAGTCAGCATCAGTGACTATTTTTATTGTATTCAATGCTTGACCATGCCCTGGCAATGATGGATTCCCCCCTTGCCAGCCTGCATTCGGTGATGGTATTTCATAAATCCATTTGTTTCCCTGAACTTGAGGTCTAATCCCTAACTCTTTAGCTCTTTGCCAGGCATCAGCCGTTTGATTAATAGCATTCTCATTAAATACTCCATGCGGAACATTCCTAGTAGGGTCATCTACGCCATGCCTTCTAACATGATCTTTTCTGCTTAAACCTTTTGGATCTATTCCTCCCCAATCTAGAGGCCCTTAAGGAATAGGTGGACAACAAGCCAACCCCAACGGATCGATATATTTCGTCGGATTATGCACATACCCATACGGATTCACACCACCCAATAATCCTATCGGATCGGGGGAGATATACTGCCCGTTGTCCTTATCATAATAGCGGAAGCGGTTGTAATACAAGCCCGTTTCTCGGTCTTCATATTGGCCCGCAAAACGAAAGTGGCATTCGGTATAAGTTGGATCATTATCGG
>NZ_JBKQGZ010000074.1:0-896 GCF_050487165.1 Providencia sp. Me31A | reverse complement strand
GGGTCTTCCCCGATCATGGTGGTCAGACTCAAAATCCCATATCTAAATTACCATAGTGAAACATCACTGCTGTTTTAAATCGTTCTTGATTTCGATAACCTCTTGCTTTGATCCTCAATAATCTAATTTTACTATTTAGTGACTCTGCATTTCCATTTGAGACCTTGTGTTTCATCGCATTTAATATGCCGTATAGCCTTTTATAAATGCTATTTGCCGCACTTGATAGTAGTGGAATGCCTACCTGCTTTGCCATTGCGACCCATTCTAACCAGTAGCTTTTACTGTGCTTGTCGTAAGGTCGATACCAAAGTTCTCGGGCAAGCTCTTTCATGGCCCAGCACAGACTTGTTTCAGGTAAAACCTGTTGGGCTAACCCAAGGCGTACGCGTTTATTTTCATTTAATTTATGTCGACGATGCAACCAAAGATAACGGGAACGATGGGCGAGTTTTCTGTTCTCTCTGGCTATTTTATTGAGTTCGTTTTGACGGGTTTTATCAATCACGGAACACAGCATTTTGGCTACGTGAAAATGGTCAAAAGCAATTTTTTCAACCGCATTATCCAGATGAACCCGCGTTGCACTGATATAGGCTAAACTCATATCCATTGATATTGTTTTAATCGACGTTAATTGTTTATTGCTTAAGCGATTAAAATAGCGGGAGAGGCTTTCAACCCCGCGATTATCTTCAAGCGTCAGAACTTGACCGTACGTATCTGAGATAACCGTAATGTATTCATGCCCCTTTTTAAAGGCCACTTCATCAACACACAGATGCTTTGATGCCTGTGTTTTATTTTGTCGAGAAAGACCTCTATTAACGGCACGGCGCATAATATTGTCAACCGCATTCCAACTCAGTTTAAGCTGTTTTCTCACCGCATCAACG
>NZ_JBKQGZ010000073.1:0-910 GCF_050487165.1 Providencia sp. Me31A | reverse complement strand
AAATATGGCGAGATAATGGTGATCCAATTAACGCCGCGAACTGAGGTTCCAAATCGGCGCTTATCACCGTGGATCGTTGAGTTGACTGTCAATAATGGATACCGTTCTGCCAGCATTCGTTCTTGAGCTTGATACTCATGGTAATTTCGAGGTAAGGTGACACCAAAATCACAATACCCAGCATCCGGAGAGAGCTGTTCTTTGAGAAAATCGAACCACCTTTGAAATTTAGTTAATCCATCCTCTTGAAAGAGATAATCCCAAGGCAAAGTTAACTTTAGATATGTACGATTATAATGCCCGCTAGCTTCAAGTGAGAGTGACGTTGACATAATATAATTTGCCGCTGTATCAGCATTAAATGCATCACTCACATGCCACTCTAGGTCATCCTTATCCGTACCTGACAAAAATTTGGTTTCAAATTTTTGGATGTTCGCCTCATTGTATTTTTTTAGCCCTGAAAAACCGTGGGTATGAAAACGCAGCTCATAACCAAATTCTTCACGAAAACGACGAAAACAATTTAACGCATTCTGTTTTTTCTCAGCGGTATAGCCGAACGGATAAATCATAATGATGGTGATACCCAAACGCGTCACCGCCATCCCTTCACTATTAAGTAATGAAAAATTCGCCAGTTGTTGTTCGATATGCTGTCTTTGTGCTTCGAATGTCATGTTTCCCTCTCAGCTAATCATCCCGTTTCCCTTCACGCACTAAATGCCAAAGGGTAGTACCTTCGGGGTTATTATTCACATCAAACGCAATATCCCCTTGTTCTGTTAATGATCATGCAAAACTCCACCAAATTAGGCAGGAAAGATCGTGTAAAAATGATCCACCTGATAGCTCTGCTACACTCCCTGTTTTTGCAAGGGATAATTTGGAATGCTTTGTATGGAAACCA
>NZ_JBKQGZ010000072.1:0-1002 GCF_050487165.1 Providencia sp. Me31A | reverse complement strand
ATAAAATCAATCAGTTTAATCCGAGTGCAAAATGTGAGATTACGGTCAATAAAATAACGGATAATGGCGATATTATTCCATTAACAACGCTACTGGTTAAAATTAATGAAAAAGGTGAGCCAGAAGCATATCAAGGTGATGGTCTGGACAGACACGTAGAGAAAAAAGTAATTAAAGCCCCCAATACAGAAAAAGTGCATCAGAATAGAATACGCCAGAATATTCGGCCCAATGAATATCCTCATGATATGACAGTATTCCAATTTAATAAAAAAATAAGTATGGCGGGGTTACCTGAATGGGAATGGGTGAACTCTGAAAGGTATCAAGATACTGTGGAACAACGGAAACTATTGCAAATAGCGTATTCAGAATTATGGGCGGCTTTTAATCAAAAAAATTTATCAAAAATAGAACAAATATTGACTCCTTCACTAAAAACTTGGGTAGAAACAACAGGAGGGACGATTGACGAACAACTAGAATCACGTGAAATAGTGGCTGATTTTAATCAGAAGGCATTCGCAATGATCCCAATTACTTGGGATAATTTTGAACCCTTAGTTATGAATGATGGGAAAATGGTAAAGTTGGTTTATAAAGAAGATTTTGATTATTCACCTATTTCATATAGCTATTTTAACAATGCAAATAGAAAAATTATTGGAGTACATTCCCCAATATTTTCTTTAGTAAATGGAAAATTCATTCCAGTCATATAGTCGGGTATTATTATGCCAACAATTATTCTTATTGGTGACTCTGATACAGGCCATGGAAAACATGGCCCAACCCAATTAATTACAGGTTCACCAACGGTAAAAATCGTTGCTCGGCAAGCCACCTCACGGTGGCTACTAAAGAGCTATCCCACTAGATAAGGAGTGGATTATTCATGAACTATTATCCAAAGAAAAATCTCAATATCGTTGGTTACTTTTTTAACCATCAGGATACTTCCAAGTCAATATATAGAATTAATAAACGTTTTTTATGGGCCAA
>NZ_JBKQGZ010000071.1:0-1013 GCF_050487165.1 Providencia sp. Me31A | reverse complement strand
GTCCGACAGGGTTTATTGATCCGCTGGGGTTGGCGGGTGGTTGTTGTGATGAACTATTAAAAAACCAAATAGGTAAAGAATGGGATGTTGGTGATTATTCTGTACTTAGAGATTCAGTTGTAGGACATAATTTAGGATTAGATGCGCACCATGTTGGACAGAAAGCTTTAATGAAGAATTTAGTCAAAGATTATGATCCTCAAACAGCTCCAGCAATACTTGTCACTAAAGAAGGTCACACAATACGTAGAGATGAAATTGTTGGTGTTGTATCAAGAAGTCGGATAAATCCAAACACAGGTGAGGTATTTACTGACCCTCGTAGCCTAATGGCTAGAGATATTAGAGAGTTAAGACGGGTTTACCCTGAAGTTCCCAATAAAAAATTGCAAGAGTTAATTCAGCTCAATAAAGATAAATACCCTGAAATGAATAAGTGAGAATAATATGAATAATGATGAGCTAGTTATCAATGCTATATATCAGGAACTCTTTATAGAGAACGTTGCTATGTATAGTGGTCGGCTATCTAGAATAGATGATCCATCTTCGAATTTAGGCGTATTTGGAAAAACCAGAAAGATTTATTCGAGTCTTACTGATGATGAAAAAAAGACAATTATTGACCTTATTAAAATTATTATAGCTGATACGACATCTGTATTACTTGGAACTATTGATGGAACACATATACCCAATAATATTGATGGTGATTTTGAACTTTTTTATAAAAACGAACAAATACAAGGTGATCTTCAAGACTATTTTTTAGAATTAGTTGAAACAAATAATTCTCTTTAAATTATTAACAATATTGAGGCCATAAAATTGCCTCAGTATTGTTTTATAAATAGTTATTATTAAAAACTATTTAGTATCCTCTTTAGCCGCTATCATACTCCGCCATCAACTCGCCATGGTATGCCGTATGGCGGTTAGCTGCGCTTGCTGTTGTTGGTTTTGTTGCTTTATCGTTCGGATATCTTCGCTGTCGGGGATTAACACCAAACAGC
>NZ_JBKQGZ010000070.1:0-1213 GCF_050487165.1 Providencia sp. Me31A | reverse complement strand
CTCGGAGGAAACAGGAGAGAGGATTGGCGGAGCAGGTTTTTTCCAGTATTACGAAGTGGATCAAACGCAGTTTTTAAAATTATATGTTAATGGTGTTAAGGCTTTAACTGAATTAACAAGCGCAGGAACAAAGGTTTTTGAGGTGCTATATAGAGCAGTTCAAGAGAATAAAGATAATGATAAAATCTTTTTAGCTTTTGATTTAATCGATCAAAATATAATAAAAATATCGGAATCAACATTTTATAGAGGAATGAAAGAATTAATAAAAAAAGATTTCATTGCTGAAACTACAATTCAAAACTGTTATTTCTTAAATCCTGATTATATATTTAATGGTGACCGATTATCATTTGTTAAAAGTTTCATTTTAAAATCAGAACCAGAAAAAATTGAAAAGAAAAAATAAAACAAAATAACACCGACCCAAGACAAAAATTAAAATTTTTATCTTTCTCGGTGTTGCCATTAAAAAAATTTGACTTTTAAATTTAATGTATTATTAATTACTAAATAATCGCTTATATAACTATAACAAGAGGTGAAATTATGGAAATTGAAGATATTTTTAAAGAAATGGAAAAAATCCAATCAACAGAAAAAAAACAATTAACAATAGCAGCAAACACTTATCTTTATATGGAAGATGAAATAGAAAAAATTTTTAAAACTAGGATTGAAAATGATGTTCATTATATAATGACCACTTACACATATCCAAAAATAATGGCTTATTTTTCTGCTGCCATAAAAAATTATAAAAGAGATATCATAACCCTTTGTGTTCAAAAAATACAAATTGAACAAAATTTAAAATTATCATCAAGATCAGCGGATATGTTTTTTATTTCTTATCTTGGTAGATCTGTAAATGAAATTTATTTATGTGAACATTTTAAAACTGATTACATAGAAAGATCAGATAAATATAAAACTTTAACTCCAATATATAAAGAATTTTTAAAAAAAATAATTGCTATATATAAAGACAGAGTTTTAACACTTTTGGATTATGTTATTAATTTATATAGAAAAATAAAATCAAATTACAAACAACAATAAGGAAAATATTATGGAAAAAATAAAAACAAGCGCAGGACTAATTTTTGATCCAAAAGACAACAAATGTAATTGTAAAATCGAAATGTCACAAGGTGATTTATTCGCTTTTATTGTTTGTTATCAATATCATGGCGGTGGATCAAAAACTAAA
>NZ_JBKQGZ010000069.1:0-1238 GCF_050487165.1 Providencia sp. Me31A | reverse complement strand
AGATAAGGAGTGGATTATTCATGAACTATTATCCAAAGAAAAATCTCAATATCGTTGGTTACTTTTTTAACCATCAGGATACTTCCAAGTCAATATATAGAATTAATAAACGTTTTTTATGGGCCAACACATTTTGTCTGTTGAGTGCTATTATCGCCCTAACTTTTAGTGGAGTCAGCATGGCAAAAAATACAATGGATGAAATTTATGTAATAAATTTATCCTCTAATGATGCAGGTTGTGGTGTCAAAGTCAATGATATGTTAATTATGGATAATTCAAATACGGTAAAAGGGAACTATTCTGCCGGCCAAAATATATCGAGTATGCTGACTAATGAGCTAAATACATTAAGTTTAATTATGTATAATGATTCTGTTCTAGCAGAAGAAGAAAAACTAACACCAGACATGTGGTGTGAGGTGGAACTAAATAAGTTATCCGAAAATGGTAATAGCACATTTGTATCAGGTATTAAATTAGCTGGAAATAATGATGGGAAAATAATTATTTCCGATAAATATAAACATAATATGGATCAAGTTTATTTTGGTGGCTCCAATAGAAAAAGTGAAGGGAGTATGTTAGAAGCAAAAAATCAATTTAATGTACAAGGGCTCCCAAAATGGCAGTGGGAAAAAGCAACGCCTGTTACGGAATCTGATATTCCTAAGATTCAAGCATTTTATCGAGAGCTACAACAAGCCTTTGCTGATAAAAATCTCAACAAATTAAAAGCAATGGGTAAAATATCATGGGAAGAGTTTGCCTATGCAGATAATAGTTCCCCTGACATATTTTGGCATTCACTTAATTTTAAAGAAAGACTTGAACAAGGATACAAGCCTGCTCCAATTAATTGGGATGAATATAGCTTTATCACTTATGAGGGACAGCGTATTTTCCGTTATGAAGTAGGTTTTCATCGCTTATCCCCCATCGAGTTAATTAGTCCTGAAGGTAAAAATTATTTTTATAATCCTTACCTTTCCATTATTGATGGAAAAGTCACGATTGTTCGATAAGGAATTAATTTATGCCAAAAATTATTCTTATTGGTGACTCTGATACAGGCCATGGAAAACATGGCCCAACCCAAGTAATTACAGGTTCACCAACGGTAAAAGTCGATGGTAAGGCAGTTGCTCGGCAAGGGGATATTTTAGCGCCTCACGGTGGACATTCAAGAACCATCGTTGGTGGCTCAAGTTGTGTGTTTATTGATGGCAAGCCAGCGG
>NZ_JBKQGZ010000068.1:0-1336 GCF_050487165.1 Providencia sp. Me31A | reverse complement strand
ATCTCTCTAAAACACCTTCGGTGTTGTCAGGTTAAGCCTCACGGTTCATTAGTATTGGTTAGCTCAACATATCGCTATGCTTACACACCCAACCTATCAACGTCTTAGTCTTAAACGTTCCTTTAGGACCCTTAAAGGGTCAGGGAAGACTCATCTCAAGGCAAGTTTCCCGCTTAGATGCTTTCAGCGGTTATCTCTTCCGCACTTAGCTACCGGGCAATGCCATTGGCATGACAACCCGAACACCAGTGGTGCGTCCACTCCGGTCCTCTCGTACTAGGAGCAGCCCCTTTCAATCTTCCAACGCCCACGGCAGATAGGGACCGAACTGTCTCACGACGTTCTAAACCCAGCTCGCGTACCACTTTAAACGGCGAACAGCCGTACCCTTGGGACCTACTTCAGCCCCAGGATGTGATGAGCCGACATCGAGGTGCCAAACACCGCCGTCGATATGAACTCTTGGGCGGTATCAGCCTGTTATCCCCGGAGTACCTTTTATCCGTTGAGCGATGGCCCTTCCATTCAGAACCACCGGATCACTAAGACCTACTTTCGTACCTGCTCGAGCCGTCACTCTCGCAGTCAAGCTGGCTTATGCCTTTGCACTAACCGCATGATGTCCGACCATGCTTAGCCAACCTTCGTGCTCCTCCGTTACTCTTTGGGAGGAGACCGCCCCAGTCAAACTACCCACCAGACACTGTCCGCACCCCAGATTATGGGGCAACGTTAGAACATCAAACATTAAAGGGTGGTATTTCAAGGTTGGCTCCACGCAGACTGGCGTCCACGCTTCAAAGCCTCCCACCTATCCTACACATCAAGGCTCAATGTTCAGTGTCAAGCTATAGTAAAGGTTCACGGGGTCTTTCCGTCTTGCCGCGGGTACACTGCATCTTCACAGCGAGTTCAATTTCACTGAGTCTCGGGTGGAGACAGCCTGGCCATCATTACGCCATTCGTGCAGGTCGGAACTTACCCGACAAGGAATTTCGCTACCTTAGGACCGTTATAGTTACGGCCGCCGTTTACTGGGGCTTCGATCAAGAGCTTCTCCTTACGGATAACCCCATCAATTAACCTTCCAGCACCGGGCAGGCGTCACACCGTATACGTCCACTTTCGTGTTTGCACAGTGCTGTGTTTTTAATAAACAGTTGCAGCCAGCTGGTATCTGCGACTGGCTTCGGCTCCATGAGTAAATCACTTCACCTAATGCCAGCGTGCCTTCTCCCGAAGTTACGGCACCATTTTGCCTAGTTCCTTCACCCGAGTTCTCTCAAGCGCCTGAGTATTCTCTACCTGACCACCTGTGTCGGTTTGGGGTACGATT
>NZ_JBKQGZ010000067.1:0-1359 GCF_050487165.1 Providencia sp. Me31A | reverse complement strand
TGTCTTACCGTAAAATCGATTGGGAACACACTGTTGCAGGCACATCCGGTGCTGATGACTGGCGTGCGCCGCTTGAAGCGTAAGTTCGAATTTAGCGAGCCTTTCGAGGCTCGTTTGCGTTTTTAGCCTTTTCCCCACAGAGGAAATCCCCATGTCTTGGAAAGACCCCAATAAAAACAAGCGACTCGGTAGCCCTGAAAACAACCCGCTCATTCACGGCGGTGGATACACGGGTGGCAGAACCTATGCACAAGACCAAGCCTTGCAAAAGGCCCACAGCCAGCTATTAGACCGCATCGCCAGTGGCGAATTGGGTTCAGGGCTGGTGTTCACTTGCACCATTGGTGGGTTACCCGAAGACACGTTTCAAGTGACGCAGTTTGATTTGCAAGAAGGGCTTTCCCAACTCTTTTCATTGTCGATTCAGGCGGTTAGTCCGTTACCCGAGATTGATTTTCAAAACGTACTCGGAATGGCCTCATCATTGACGGTAAAACGCGATGGAAAAATTCTTCGCACGGTACAAGGGATTTTAGCTGGGGCAGAGCAAGGGAACACGGATGGGGTAAAAACGTGGTATCACTTTGTGATACGCCCCGAAATGTGGGTGATGACCCTCAAACAAGACAGCCGTATTTTCCAAGATACCACCGTCCCGAACATCCTTGAGACACTATTGAGCGAGTCTCACATTAAATTTGATAAGCAGTTTTACCACGTCGAAGAACACCTGAAACGCCCCTACATCACCCAAAAGCGCGAAACGATGTATGACTTTTGGTGCCGTCTAGCCGCCGAGGAAGGAATTACGTTCTGGTTCGAAGAAGGCCCGCAACTGTTTTACAGTGACCGTCATTTAGGCATGAAAGCAGGGATTTCGCTCACCTATAATCCGCAATCTGAAACCGATATTACCGACAGTACGGCCACCACATGGCGCTATGCTGAGCAGTTGTGCAGCGATATTCGCGTGGATAAAGACTACAATCAACTCAGACCCTCTTACCCGCTGAGTCATCAAGTCACAGGTGAAGTGCATCAACAACATGAAGTGTTTGAAAGCTATGGTCGCTTTCAAGAGGATGCACAAGGTCAACCTTTTAATCAAATTCGTTACGAACAATCACAAAACCAGCGGCAAGTGGGGTCGGCCACGACTAACTGTATTGAATTGGCACCGGGGCGTATTTTTAGCCTATCAAACCATCCTAGCCCTCGAATGAATACCACATGGCAGGTGGTGAGTGTCTCCCATCACGGCGTTCAACCTCTTGCCGACAACAGTGGCGGTGAGGGCACCCAAATGAGTAACCAGCTTTCCTTTATTCCCAGCACCCAAGAGTGGCGTCCCCCTTATCG
>NZ_JBKQGZ010000066.1:0-1392 GCF_050487165.1 Providencia sp. Me31A | reverse complement strand
CGTTGCAGCTCTAGAATTGCAGTCCAGTATTCTCGTTTACTTTGTTGTTCCATAGTCCCTCCAATGAAAAAGCTACTATGGCAAATGACGAGTTTGTTTAGTATGTGTGGTTCATTAACCGCTTACTGTAGTTCTGCATAATAACTGAGTAATGATTTAGGTTTATTCTGCTTGTTGTTGCGTGATTATTTTGCATTAATGTTCACTTACCTATAAAAATGCAACAAGGTATAAGGGGGAATACATGCAAAGGTCAGTATTGCTTTTTTTTGTTATATTATTTATGCAACCATTAAATCTTTATGCTAATGAAAATATAAAGGGGCGATTATTTTTCCAAGTAGCTGCAACTGACATGAATTGTAAGCTTGAGTATGATAAGTATATATTGATAAATACCAAAAATTATTTTGATTCACCAGTGCTTGCTACTTTTGGATATGGTATTGATGCTAATGATATATTTAAATCAGGGAAAAATGAAATAAAGCTGATCGTAACACCTGTAGACAAACCTGAAGCACCAGATGCTGATCGGCGGTATTGTGAAATAAGGTTATCAGGTTTATTGAAAAAAGAGGGTAAAGAATTTGAGTTTTCAATTCCGTTTATAGTGAGACTGGATAAAGTTGGAACTCCCTTTTCTGTTAATAAGAGCCTAATGGATTTCCCCGATTATGATAAGGAAGAAAAAAATAACATTACAGTAAACCATAAAAAAGATGGCACAATAGAATCAATTATTTTGGATAAAAGTATTAATGTTAATTTTAAATAAGTAAAAATATATAATTAAACATAAGCTTCACCATGTAAAACAATAAGGCTGCGCATTGCGTGGCCTTTTCTGTTTCTACCATTTTCCATTTTGTTGGTATTAATAAGATGGTCACCCATACGCCGCCACAGAATTCTAATCACACACTTAATTGACGCATAGAGATTGTACGCGGCTTTCTATTAACTAAACATCGGAACACTCCGCAAGGGGGGGATATGCGTATGCACGAAAAATACTCTAGCCCCTTTTCTTATGCATTAGGAGTAATTACTACAGCAGTAGGGGCTTTATCGTTAGACCAGTGGGCGGTACTCATCGGAATTATATGTACTGTCGCTACATTCTTGGTGAATTGGTACTACAAACGTAAAGAATTCAAATTAAGAGAGGCTAACAGTGGCAAAGATACCAAATAAAATAAAAATGGCCGCTGCAGCTGGTGGGTTGATGACATTAACTGTTGCAATGGTTACTGAGTTTGAGGGTAAGCGGTTAATGAACCACACATACTAAACAAACTCGTCATTTGCCATAGTAGCTTTTTCATTGGAGGGACTATGGAACAACAAAGTAAACGAGAATACTGGACTGCAATTCTAGAGCTGCAACGA
>NZ_JBKQGZ010000064.1:0-1415 GCF_050487165.1 Providencia sp. Me31A | reverse complement strand
CCGATCAGTTAAGAACTAAATAATAGGTTGAACGATCCTACAGTTCTGCAAAAATCCGTAATCATCCCAAGATTACGGATTTTTTTATGTTACTTAGCCAAGCTCTCGAGACTGTTCAGGCTTTCTCGCCAAAAGAATTTACAGCACTTTCTGACCTCCTTTGTGCTGAACTGATTGACGAATGTCTCGCGGATACTGGCGTTGTTACATTAAGAAAACGCCGTCTGCCGATGGAAATGATGGTATGGGCTGTAATGGGAATGTCCCTTTTCCGTTCTCTTTCCATGGCTCAACTCGTTTCTCATCTCGATATTGTTTTACCGGGCAAACGGCCTTATGTTGCACCAAGTGCTGTTGTTCAGGCTCGCCAACGATTAGGGGAAGATGCCGTTCGTAGCGTATTTGAAAAAACAAGCCAGCTTTGGCTTAATAAACTGCCATTATCACATTGGAACGGACTAACTTTGATGGCTGTCGATGGCACACTATGGCGGACGCCAGATACCCCCGAAAATGATGCTGCATTTGGACGAACAGCTAACGAATGCTCCCGTTCTGATTGGCCGCAACTTCGCATGGTTTGTCAGATGGAGGTCACAAGCCATTTGATTTCGGGCGCCCATTTTGGCAGTGTTTCTGAGGTGAGTGAAGTTGACCTTGCAGCTAAATTGATAGAGCAAACTCCGGAGAGTTCTCTGACAATTTTTGATAAAGGATTTTATGCTTTGGGGTTACTACACCATTGGCAATCCTCTGGCGTAGAGAAACACTGGATGCTTCCACTACGCAAAGGTTCGCGGTATCAGGTCATAGAGAAACTCGGCTCAGGAGATGAGCTAGTTGAATTTCATCTATCACCCCAAGCACGCAAAAAATGGGCTAATGCCCCAATGATACTGAGAGCCCGATTGATAACAAAAAACCTAAATGGGAAAGGAATTCAGATATTAACATCAATGAGTGATCCGCTTCGATACCCCAAAGCCGATATAGCAGAACTCTATGGGCATCGTTGGGAAATAGAACATGGCTTCAGGGAAATGAAGCAGCATATGTTGAATAATGAACTCACATTGAGGAGCAAAAAGCCCGCATTGGTCAATCAGGAGTTATGGGGTATCGTCCTCGCGTATAACTTACTGCGATTTATGATGGCACAGATGGCATACAGCCTGAAAGATACAGAACCGTATCAGATGGGATTTAAACAAACTGCGCTATATCTGAGTGCCCAACTGAGCCTACTTCCCGCGGTGGCTCCGGGGAGAATACCTAAATTTATTAATGGAATACTGGATATGGCTGGAAGTTTTGTGCTACCGAGTAGGCGACAAAGGCATTACCCTCGAGCAGTAAAGAAAAAGCCGCAACGATATCCGTTACGGCGATCTTAATGGCTTAACTGACAAGCATTA
>NZ_JBKQGZ010000063.1:0-1441 GCF_050487165.1 Providencia sp. Me31A | reverse complement strand
GCGCTTACCACTTTGTGATTCATGACTGGGGTGAAGTCGTAACAAGGTAACCGTAGGGGAACCTGCGGTTGGATCACCTCCTTACCATTGAAGTGTTTTTGTGAAGTGCTCACACAGATTGTCTGATAGAAAGTAGAGCAATAGGCTATACGTGGGAGACTGATTCGAGAGAATTGGACTTGCATGAGATAAGCAACAAAGTATGTTGAGCAATATCTTGTGTCCCCTTCGTCTAGAGGCCTAGGACACCGCCCTTTCACGGCGGTAACAGGGGTTCGAATCCCCTAGGGGACGCCAATTGCGCCGATATCGAGTGAAAGACGATGTCCCCAATAATGATTAAGCCAATTATGAAAGTAGTTGGTTTAACAATTATGCTCTTTAACAATCTGGAACAAGCTGAAAATTGAAAACAACGCACATTGTTTATCGCTTAAACAATGTGAGAGTCTCTCAAAAATCTCAACTCAAGCTGTTTTTGTCACGATGGCAAACGTAATGAGCGAGCAGTCAGCGATTCAAGGCGGACAGCGCACAGCCAGCGCAGCGTACAGTCGTACGTGAGCATGGCGAGCACTGCCCAACACCGAATCGATGCACGCGCAGCCATTACCAGTCAGAATGACACGAAAAGACACCTTCGGGTTGTGAGGTTAAGCGACTAAGCGTACACGGTGGATGCCTAGGCAATCAGAGGCGATGAAGGACGTGCTAATCTGCGATAAGCGTCGGTAAGGTGATATGAACCGTTATACCCGACGATTTCCGAATGGGGAAACCCAGTGCAATTCGTTGCACTATCGTTTGATGAATACATAGTCAAACGAGGCGAACCGAGGGAACTGAAACATCTCAGTACCTCGAGGAAAAGAAATCAACCGAGATTCCCCCAGTAGCGGCGAGCGAACGGGGAGCAGCCCAGAGTCTTAATCAGCATCAGCATCAGGAGAACGGTCTGGAAAGTCCGGCAGTAAAGGGTGATAGCCCCGTATCCGAAGGTGTTGGTGTTGTGAACTCGACGAGTAGGGCGGGACACGTGTTATCCTGTCTGAATATGGGGGGACCATCCTCCAAGGCTAAATACTCCTGATTGACCGATAGTGAACCAGTACCGTGAGGGAAAGGCGAAAAGAACCCCGGCGAGGGGAGTGAAATAGAACCTGAAACCGTGTACGTACAAGCAGTGGGAGCCCCACCACCAAAGCATTTTCTGGTGTTGAGGACAACTTTGAAGTGGCATTCAACACGCGTTGGCGGAGCGCTTTTTGCGACGCCCAACACACAAAACAAGCAGTGAATGTGCTTTGGGGTGGGGTGACTGCGTACCTTTTGTATAATGGGTCAGCGACTTATATTCTGTAGCAAGGTTAACCGTATAGGGGAGCCGTAGGGAAACCGAGTCTTAACTGGGCGAATAAGTTGCAGGGTATAGACCCGAAAC
>NZ_JBKQGZ010000062.1:0-1631 GCF_050487165.1 Providencia sp. Me31A | reverse complement strand
ACCATTGAATTTGTGAATCATAAGCCGGTGTTCCATCGGCATAAATTGGCGTTTCCTCCACCATTTGGTCGCCTGACCACAAATAGTGCCATGCTGTCACTTTGGGCTTAAGTTGGGGAAACCGTGGATTAACATGCGCTGCTTGGCTATCCACTTAACAGGCCAGTGGCTAAAAGCCGCAAGTTTTGAGACCGGTTTCACGTTCACGGTGAAGATTTTAAACGACTGTTTGGTCTTGATACCCGACAGCGAAGACATTCGAGCGATAAAGCAACAAAACCAACAACAGCAAGCGCAGCTCAGTGCCATCAAACACACTATGCGCGAGCTGATGGCGGAGTATATCAGCGGTTAAAGGCTAAACTGAGCCGCTCTTAAAAGCGAATCAGCCAGAAGATTGGATAACCTTCTGGCTTAATATCAAGGAATACGTTTATATTCTACGGAATCTGCAACTATATTTACCCATCCTTTAGAAGAAAAAAATTCAGCTAAAAATGAAAACACATATAACCCACCTAAACTAAAATACTTTTGACTCTCTAAAGTATCATCTTGTACTTCATTTTTATCAGTGACCTTAAGTATACAATTTTCAGTAGTATCCATTGTCCAAGATAAAGGCGCATCAATATAACTAGCATTTTTAAATCTAAGCTCAATAAAATAATCCTGATCTGTTATTTCTAAACACCCTTTCACTACAAGATCATTTTCATAAAAGCCGCAAATTTCGATATCACACCATTCATTTTCTTTTAAAACTGAGCTTATCTCTTCAATATCCATGAACCGTCGCACCTTTTAATATGGTATATGTGTATCCCTTGCTGCATCTAAGTTATAAGTAGGATTAGCTCGGCCATCTTTATAAAATGGTTTAAGTGTTAATTCTTTGTGCCAACCGCCATAAATATCCATATATTCAGTGCCTTCACCTACTTTTTGGCGTGATACTCGATATATACTTCCTGTATATCCATGATCCGGGTTAGCAGGATGAGCTCTCACCGTCATTTTATATTCACCATCTAGCCAACTTTCTTTCAATTTTGATGGCGGTGTTTTCAACCCTTGCCTACTAAGAGCTATATTCAAATAATCTCGGGGAGCTACCCTGACAAATTGACCTGAGCTATCCTGCCAGCGCCTAGTTTTATCATTCCATGTATAATTTTGGGGTGGACAACAAGCCAACCCAAACGGGTCCACCCAACCCACTGGATTATGCACATACCCATACGGATTCACACCACCCAATAGCCCTATTGGATCGGGGGAAATATACTGCCCACAGTCCCTATCATAATAGCGAAAGCGGTTGTAATACAAGCCTGTTTCTCGGTCTTCATATTGTCCTGCAAAGCGAAAGTAACATTCGGTATAATTGGGGTCATTATCGGCAAGGCCATCGCGGGATTGCCAAAACTGCATCTGCCCCCACGTATTCAGGCGCCCCGCCCAGCTCGCCTTACCCGCTTCCGTGAAAATTTCTCTCGGTGTACCTTGGTGGTCGGTCACCACATAGTGCAATTTGCCATTTTGATAGCGCGCCGTCGGTGTAATAGCCCCCGGTTCGTACAACCATTGAATTTGTGAATCATAAGCCGGTGTTCCATCGGCATAAATTG
>NZ_JBKQGZ010000061.1:0-1701 GCF_050487165.1 Providencia sp. Me31A | reverse complement strand
TCTCTCGGTCGGTAACCCTGTTCATGAACGATTTTCTTCTCTAGCCGCCCATTCACATCATAATGATAAAGCTGATAGCCCCTTGCCGTATCCCGCCGTGTGACTCGCCCCGCTTGTTGTTGCTGGATGCCCCGTCCCGCCCGTTGATGGGCGAGTAATCCGGTGCCGGTGTAATGGCTTGAATTCTTTCCCAAACAGAACGTTATTACGCGGTGGGCTATGCCCCGAGTGGCAACAAAACCAGCCCACCGCCGGCAATCCATTTAACAGGGTATTGGTTAAAAGACGCCGGTTTTGAGACAGGCCTCACGTTCACGGTGAAGATATTAAATGGCTGTTTGGTGTTAATCCCCGATGGCGAAGACATCAGAGCGATAAAGCAGCAGAACCAACAACAGCAAGCGCAGCTAACTGCCATACGGCACACGATGCGCAAACTAATGGCGGAGTATGTTAGCGGCTAAGGGGTAAACTGAGCTGCTCTTAACAATAAGTCAGTTCACAAAACTATTGGACTGACTTATTAATTTAAACATCAAAGAAAAACTCTAAAAAATCATTAAAACTAGGCCACTGTGGCTTTAATTTGCCTGCTATAAAATCCCGTAGCTCTTGACCTAAACCTAGACCAACAACTTCTCCAGTTTTTTGATTATAAAAATATCCGTATTCACCTTCAAAATTATCTAATGGTAAATACTCTTCTGGTATTTTTAATGCTTCATGTGTTCTTTCAATACTTAATGGATAACTATTACTATTAATTAAGAACCAACCAATTTGATAGATCTCTCTATTTCTGCCTAAGAATGTTGGGCAATCTTCAACATGTAAATAAAACTGTGCAAAATCAGAATCAATATCGGCATCAATACTTAACAAAGCATCGCGGTATTCACTTGAAGGCTCATCAAACCACCAATTTTTACTTTTAAAATAATTAATCAATTTAGGTGTTAGCATTTATCTGCCTTTTTTACAGAAATTAATCATTACCTAAGTCCTTGCTGTTATGAGCGTTATCTTCAAATATTCTAATCGCAACTTGAGCATTTAGTTTAATTATTAATCGCATCTCAGGTTAATTAGAACGTATTTTCCTTACACTCTTTATTTTAGTTAATATTTTGCAAAATTTCATTTCAAAGTCTTAACGCTACATCTATTACCATCAAAAAAAGTACATAAGATCCCAGTAAAACATAAGGACTAAGGATTAAGAGCGATAATAAAAAAAATAGAATGCGATAAATCCAATTTTTCGATATTGAAGATAATAACAAAATAAACATCGATAAAAGGAGCATCATTGCAACATTGGTTTCTTTGTAAGTAGAAAAAATAATAGATATCAATATTCGTACCTTTATTATTTGATATTGTATAAGCGTAGTTACGATGGCTAAGGCGCATTCTAAGTAAAACCGAGTGGTAAATAAAGCCCCAAAAACGTAGCATTATTACACGGTGAGGGGGTTTTCCAAGCAGCAGAACCAACAACAGTAAGCACAGCTAACCGCCATACGCCGCACGATATGCGAACTGATGTCAGAGTATATCTGCGGCTAAAGGGTAGTAAGCGGTTAATGAACCACACATACTAAACAAACTCGTCATTTGCCATAGTAGCTTTTTCATTGGAGGGACTATGGAACAACAAAGTAAACGAGAATACTGGACTGCAATTCTAGAGCTGCAACG
>NZ_JBKQGZ010000060.1:0-1931 GCF_050487165.1 Providencia sp. Me31A | reverse complement strand
ACTTCCAACACCTGTTTACCGAGTTACCAAAACGAAGTCCGAAAGATGATGTGTCGGATCTCATGCCATGGAACGTAGAAATCAGTGAGGTTGAGTAAAGCTTTACTGGTTCATTAAGCGCTTACATAGTAATTATCAATTTGCACACATTCCAAATAATCAAAAATTTCACGCTTATCAAGCACGGGGATTGGGTCACCAAAGGTGAATGCTTCCATTGATGCGCTGTCGGTTTTTTGCGCCAGTGTTTGTGATTGGCGTTTTTTATTTTTACGGCTCATTAAAAGACCTCGACGATATTATGTTGATTGTGATTTTCACCGGTGATCGGTTCGTTATAAAGGGCGTGCATGGTTGCCCATGCTAAATCTGCGTGGCTGGCTTCTTCGCTGCGGTCAGCTTCATAAGTTGGGCGGTTACCACTGGCGGTAGTGGCACGGCGAATGGCCATAAAAGATTGCGTGATATCATTACTACCCGCGTCATATTCCAACCGGTCATGGCTAATCACGTCATAAGCTTTAAGCACCAATGCATTTTTTAAGGCAGGGTTATAGACAAATTCTTTTGCAGCAGGGAAAAATTCCCGCACATTTTGCAGGACACCATGGCCAATACCTGTGGAATCAATCCCGATGTATTGCACGTTGTAACGCTCGGTGAGTTCTTTTATCGCGTCCGATTGCGCGCGAAAATCCATGCCACGCCATTGATGATGCTCAAGTATGCGAAACTTACCGCCTTTGTGTAGCGGTGGCGCAATCACCACGCAACCCGCACTATCTCCGTTTTGAGTACCTTTCGCGGGGTCATAACCAATCCAAACAGGGTGATAAGCATAGGGGCGTATCATTAACGGCTGAATGTCGTCCCATATTTCCCAACTGTCCACCATGCATTTTTGCATTAACTGCAAATTAAAGATGGATGCAATATCATCGACAAACTCACACATCAGCAAGTTTTCG
The DNA here is from genome assembly GCF_050487165.1 of Providencia sp. Me31A. Lineage (NCBI taxonomy): Bacteria > Pseudomonadati > Pseudomonadota > Gammaproteobacteria > Enterobacterales > Morganellaceae > Providencia > Providencia sp. Me31A. Next base: position 963 of record NZ_JBKQGZ010000060.1, on the reverse strand, counting down.
AATTCATCAGGGCTGTATTCTAAATAGAGTTGATCAATATCGAATAAATTACACCCGCCCCGCATGGCATCTTCAATCGTGACAATTTGCCGCCACTGACCATCCCCACACATCATGCCATTCACTAACGCTTGATGGTTAATGTCGACCTCAACGTGATCGGCTTTACGACGACCACGATTAAAGAGCTTTCCAGACCAGAACGGATACGCGCTGTGTGTTAATGCGGATGGGGCAATTGTTGCGGTTAAAAACGGAAACTTACTGTTTATGAAACAAGGTCAAGGGCTCACCGCAACTGGCCAACCGATTCAAACGATGCACATTAATCGCTCAGTCGGTGATGGTCACCGTTTTACACTGGCTGACCGCGGAGCATACACCGGCGTTATCGCTAACTGGCTTGACACACGTGAGCCGAAAAAGAAAAAAACAGTGACGGTAAAACGTAAGCGAAAAAGCAAACAACCTGCAAAACCCGCCAAACCGAAAGAAAAACAAGGGGAATATTTAGCCGGCGAACAAGGGAACGTCCTGACGCTTTCCCATACTTACGCGACTAAAGAAAACGCCGCTCGAGCCGCAAAAGCCAACTGGGAAAAAATCCAACGTGGTGTTGCGTCATTTTCGATTCAACTCGCGGTTGGTCGTGCAGATCTCTACCCTGAAATGCCTGTCACCGTCAGCGGATTTAAACCCGAAATTGATAACGCGGACTGGACATTAACGCGAGTCGTTCATTCACTGAATGACAGTGGTTTTACAACCGCATTAGAGTTAGAGGTGAAAATTTCGGATTTAGATATTGCAGAGGAATAATTTTTTAGACTGTATAAATATGGGTCTTCCCCGATCATGGTGGTCAGACTCAAAATCCCATATCTAAATTACCATAGTGAAACATCACTGCTGTTTTAAATCGTTCTTGATTTCGATAACCTCTTGCTTTGATCCTCAATAATC
>NZ_JBKQGZ010000059.1:0-2031 GCF_050487165.1 Providencia sp. Me31A | reverse complement strand
CCAACGTTAAAGCCGTGTTACTTTCAATGGAATAAATGCTATTAATGAGCAAGTTGGAACCATTTTCAATCAGCACAACCTGACCGACTGAAACAAGCGTAGTGTTATCTTTCCAGCGTGTGCCTGTCCCTGTAATTTTTGAACTATTCGCTGTGGTGGTAACGGTACCGACATTATACATAGGATTGATTCTCCGAAATTTGGACGTAAAAAAACCGCAATTAAGCGGCCTATGTTTCTGTGAAATATTTAATTAAATGATGATGGATTGCTTTTACATGCAAGTATAAGCGCTGGGTAAATCCTTAATGTACAATCCGAGTTGTCCCCCCCAGCACCACGACCTGTCAGCCTTACCGTTATTTTTGTATTTGACTGCATCTTGGGAATTTTAATATAACAAGATGCTATTGCCGCCCACGTCGAATCTGGACTATCAACTGTCGTTACAATAACGTTTTGCTTTACATTATTAGCATAAACTGCAATTTCGAACGGTTTGTGTATTGCAGGTGGTTTATGCTCTGATGAAAAGTGCATTGTAGGCATGATCAAGTCAACGTCATACGGCATATTGCCGGCATAGATTACCGTTGTCTCGATTGTCATTGTCGGCTGCTTAATGAAGTATTTTGAAGCCCCATCATATAAAACACCCGTTGCGACATCACCGATAAATTTCTCAGCATATACCGAACCCTTGAAATCACCATCTGTGGCATAAACCTTTCCTCTGAATGTTCCATTGTTAAATTCAGGGTTACCATTTTTATCAATTTGCCAGCCTTTTTCCCCTTTTTTGAAATCATTAGACTGAATAACGTTACCGATTTTTACATTTGTAATTGAACCGTCTTGAATAAAGCCTGAATCAATAAACACCTGACCATTCATAATCGCAAAAGGTGTCACAAATTTACCGTTTGACTGATTAAAAATAATGAATTCATCGGCTGCAAAAGCGATTTGAGTGACAACTTGCCCGTTTTTAACCTGAGCATTCATCATCATTTTAACATCGTAGTATTGCCCGTTATGCCAGACCCCTGCTTTGATACTAAAATAAGCCCGAGAGTTTCCTTGCTGATCTACAGAGGTCTCTGCCCGTTTCTCAATTGCCGCCTTATTCTCATCAATTTCTGATTTAATGAGTTCATTAACCTCCGCTTGTGATTTCTCATTATCAGAAACGGTTTTTTTAAGGGCTGTAATGCTGGTATTTACATTTTCATACTGCGCATTTAGCTGAGTAAACTTTTCAGCATGGGCTTTTTCATTGGTCGCAATCAGCTTATTGGTCTCAATGATGCTAGCCTTAATTACCCTTGCATCATTGCCTTGCTTCATATTTTGCACAGCAAGCTGTAAGAGCGTTTCCGCTTGGGAAGACTCTTTGTCTGTTTCTGTTTTCTGCATATGAGCAATATCAGCTTCATTGCCCGCAAAGCGACTGCTTGTTTTCTCCTCATTTTCTGCAACGGTTTTATTTGTGTCAGCTATTGCGCTTGTGTTTTTAGTCACCGCTGAACTGATGTCAGAAAGGTCTTTGCCTTGCTTATCAATGACTTTTCCTTGCTCATCGATTTGCTGACCTTTTTCATCAATGTTTTTCTGAAGTTGTGCACGAGTTTGCTCGGTGTGCTCTGCTGCGGCTTCTTTATCACTTGCTTGAGACTGACGAATATCAACGAATGCAGCTTGGTTTGCTTCGTATTGTGCATCGACTTTCTCTGATAAATTGGCCTGTGCTTGCTCAGTATCGGCAATCGTTTTTTCATTACGCTCAACTTGCGATTTAATTTTACGGTTGTCATTACTTAGCTTATTGACTTCCGAGTTAGTTTGAGAAATAGCCTCAGCTTGTGCTTTTTCAGCATCAGATTGCGTTTTACGAACTTGAGCAAAGTTAGCGTGCATTTCTTCATAGATACTTTGCTGATTTTCTTTCGTTTCTGTTGTCGTTTCTTCCAAATTAGCAATAGCCGTTTTTTGAGAGTCAACAACACTACTCACATCCGACAGCTCGCGCCC
>NZ_JBKQGZ010000058.1:0-2346 GCF_050487165.1 Providencia sp. Me31A | reverse complement strand
GTAAGCGGTTAATGAACCACACATACTAAACAAACTCGTCATTTGCCATAGTAGCTTTTTCATTGGAGGGACTATGGAACAACAAAGTAAACGAGAATACTGGACTGCAATTCTAGAGCTGCAACGACAAAGTAATTTAGGCATTAAGCAGTTTTGCTCGGAGCAAAACATAAGCTATCAGACTTTTCACTATTGGTCGAAAAAGCTCACGCAATCCGAGCCTGAAACCAGGGTTCAACCTATCGTGGTGACAGAGCCTACCGTGAGCACAAGTTGTGTTGTGTTAATTCTCAATAATGGCATTCGAGCAGAACTGCCGGCAACGCTTAGCTCGCAACAAATTAAGACTTGGTTTGAAGCGCTACAATGATACCAACAGGTAAGGTTTTCCTCATCTCTGGAGTCACGGACATGCGTAAGTCCATTGATGGACTATCGTTGATTGTCGCGGAGACTCTTGAGATGGATCCGTTTAGTGAGTCTTGGTTCATTTTCTGCAATCGTACCCGAGATAAATTGAAAATCTTGTTTTGGGATACTAATGGCTTCTGGCTGTACTATCGTCGCTTAGAAAAAGGGACCTTCAAGTGGCCAAGACCCAGTGAGGACGGAGCCATTCATATTACTAAGCAACAACTGGGTTGGCTTCTTTCGGGGTTAACGCTCGAACATGCCAAAGCTCATCGTCCACTTCATAATCTAGAAGTGTGACCGCTGATACTGATCGTCACGTTGGGCTTGAACGATCCTTTTTTGCTGTCACACTTAAGTCATTGAGATGACCTGAGCCCAGACATGACCGACCTCCCTGATGATATCGACCAGCTAAAAGCTATGCTGCTTGAGCTTCACCAACAGAACGAAGCAAAAGATAAACTCCTTGCGGCAAAGCAAGAGGAGGTTGCCGAGCTCAAAACCAAAATTGAGTTGTTGATTGAACAGCTCAATTTAAGTAAGTCAAAGCGCTTCTCATCACAAAGTGAAAAAATACCCAAAGGTACGTTTAACGAAGCGGAGCAACAAAAGAGTACGGCTAAATCCGACGACGACAAGAAAAAAACAGGCCGTAAGCCTTTTCCAAAAGAGCTCGAGCGTGAAGTTCATAAACATGAACTCAATGCCCCTTATTGCGACTGCTGCGACGAGCCTTTACATCAATGTGGTGTTGAAACTTCTGAAGAGCTGAAAATCATCCCACAGAAGGTTAGTGTTATACGTCACGAGCGAACCAAGTACGCTTGCCGGCAGTGTGAAAAAACACAGACTGAAACAAAGATTATCACAGCACCAAAACCCGCAAGTATGATCCCTAAAAGCCTAGGGAGTGCAGATGCATTCGCCGCTGTAGTCACAGCAAAATACGTTGATGCTCTGCCACTCTATCGCCAAGTGGATATTCTCAATCGCTCTGGTATAGATATTAGCCGCGCTACACTGGCCAACTGGTGCGTTCAGTTAGGAAGCAAAGTGCAAGTCATTATTGATGCAATGAAAAGTGAGTTATTGAAAGAAAAGCTCATCTGCACGGACGAAACCACTGTTCAAGTATTACGTGAAGAAGATAAGAAAGCACAATCTAAGTCATATATGTGGGTCTATCGTAGCGGTGAGTTCGTCAATAACCCAGTGGTTATCTACGACTATCAAGCCAGCCGCAGAGCAGAGTGCGTACAAGACTTTTTAGGTGGTTACTCTGGTTACTTGCTATCGGATGGCTACAGTGCATACGACAAACTTGAGGACGTGACTCAAGCTGCTTGCATGGCGCATGTACGCAGAAAGTTCACTGATGCTCAAAAAGCTTCACCATCAAAAAAAGCGGGCAAGCCAGAAAAAGCACTGAACTTTATTAGCAAACTATACGGTATTGAAAAGAAAGCCAAAGGGCTTGACGCAAAATCTCGACACCAACTACGACAAGAAGAAGCCAAACCTATTTTAGATGAGTTCAAGCAATGGCTTGACAGTCAAAACGTTCTCCCTAAAGGATTACTTGGCAAAGCCATCACTTATACGCAAAACCAGTGGCCTAAGCTGCTTACCTACCTTGAAGACGGCGATATAAGTATCGACAACAATGTGACCGAACGAGATATAAGGCCGTTCACGACAGGTCGCAAAAATTGGATGTTCTCAACTTCGGTAGGCGGAGCAAAGGCGAGTGCAAACTTGTATAGCCTCGTGATGACTTGCCGCGCTAATGACATGAACCCTTATTATTACTTCCAACACCTGTTTACCGAGTTACCAAAACGAAGTCCGAAAGATGATGTGTCGGATCTCATGCCATGGAACGTAGAAATCAGTGAGGTTGAGTAAAGCTTTACTGGTTCATTAAGCGCTTAC
>NZ_JBKQGZ010000057.1:0-2391 GCF_050487165.1 Providencia sp. Me31A | reverse complement strand
TGTTAATGATCATGCAAAACTCCACCAAATTAGGCAGGAAAGATCGTGTAAAAATGATCCACCTGATAGCTCTGCTACACTCCCTGTTTTTGCAAGGGATAATTTGGAATGCTTTGTATGGAAACCATCACCAAAGTCCGACGTCTTTTTCATAAAGATAGACTCTCTCAACGCGAGATTGCTAAGAAATTACAACTTGACCGACGTACTGTTCGTAAATATTTAAATTTAACGGAAATCCCTCGTTATCAGCGTGAAAATTATCTTTCACCTAAATTAGGACCCTTCAAAACTCGCCTTATTGACCGTTTAGAAGCGCAAATGGCATTGCCTAAGCATCAACGGCTCTCTGCCGTCCGGCATTTTGAGTGGCTATGTAGTCTTGGATTTGAAGGGAAATATCCTTGTGTATCACGGTTTATTAAAAGGTTTTATCAGGAATATCAGTCTATTAAGCCTGTTTTCATCCCTCAGTCCTTTCCATGTGGAGAGTCTTATCAATTTGATTGGAGCCATGAAAAAGTCTGTATTCAAGGTGAGGTCATTAAACTTAATGTGGCTCATTTTAGACTTTGCCATTCTCAAGCGTATTTTGTCAGAGCTTATCTGAGGCAAACGGTTGAAATGCTTATTGATGCGCATAATCATGCCTTTCAATTTTTCGGTGGAACACCACAACGAGGTATTTACGATAACCCCAAAACGATTGTGAAAAAAATTGGCCAAGGGAAAGAACGCATTTTTAATGACGCTTTTCTTGCTATGGTGAACCACTTTCTAATCGAACCTGTCGCTTGCACGCCTGCTGCGGGCTGGGAAAAAGGTCAAGTTGAGCGTCAAGTTCAAACGTTACGAAAACGCTTTTTTTTACCGATGCTCGCCTTTGATTCATTGGATGAACTGAATGCCTATTTGCTCTCAAAATGTCAAAAACGGCTGGAACAGCCTTGGAAAGATGATAAACACCAAACAATTAACGAGCGGTTAATCAAGGAACAACATCACTTTTCAGCCTATATCCCTTATTCAGGCTATCGAACAGAGCGTTTACTGGTGAATACCTGTTCGCTCATTTTATTTGATTCTCATCGGTATAGCGTACCTTGCCATTTGGTAGGAAAAGCCGTGACCGCTCAAATCACTGCGGATACGTTGCGTGTTTTTTATGGACATGAGGAGGTGACTCAGCATCCACGAAGCTTCTTAAAAAATCAAACCACCTACAACCCTTACCATTATTTATCAGCTTTGGCGAAAAAACCGGGGGCATTACGTCATGGTGAACCCTTTATCCATTGGCCCTTACCGGAATGCATTAAAACGCTCCAAAAACACCTTATGTCACAGCCGAAAGGCGATAAAGCGATGGTCAAGTTGTTAAGTTTAATAGCAGATTTTGGTGAAGACATCGGTATTACTGCAGCTGAAATCGCTTTAGAACAAGGCATTCCCACGGTAGAAGCTATTCTGAATATTATTCTTAGACTGACTGAACCGACGATCCCTGAGCTCGAATCTCAGCATATCCCGTTAACACGCCCACCGGTAGCAACGTTAACTCACTTTGACCAATTATTGACAAGGAAATAACCATGGAAAGACAAGATTATATCGATGCATTAAAAACACTCAAACTGAGCACTATGGCAGAAGCATTTGATGACGTGGTGATTGACGGAGTGAGACGAAAAAGGCCCACACTAGATATTTTAGAAAAGTTACTCAATGCCGAAATAACACAACGGCAAATTAATCAAACTGAGGCGAGAGTGAAACGAGGGCGTTTTCCTCAGCAACGTCACTTTAGCGATTTTAATTTTGACCACAGTACACTTGATCAAGCCCATCTTGATTTATTAATTGTGGGTGATTATGTCAAACAAAAAAAGAATATCCTGTTTGTCGGAGGACCAGGAACAGGAAAAACCCACCTAGCAACAGCATTAGGGCTTCATGCCGCAACGCAAGGGTATAAAGTTCGATTTTGGAATGTCCTTGAATTAGTGAACCAATTGGAATTAGACAGTGATAGCAAAAATTATAAGTTAACGCCGCAAATGCAGAAACAGGATATCGTTATTCTTGATGAATTAGGTTATTTACCCTTTAGTCAGCGAGGAGGAACATTATTATTTCACTTTATCAGCCAACTACATGAACAAACGAGTTTAATTATTACAACGAACCTAGAATTCTCAGAATGGGCAAAATTATTTACGGATACAAAGATGACAAATGCCTTATTAGATCGATTAGTCCATCACTGCCACATTCTTGAAACGGGTAACGAGTCTTATCGTTTTAAACACCGAGATTAAGATTATTTTTTTAGATATTAGGTGGAGTATTTTTCAATGATCATCGTGGTGGATTTTTTGAAGATCATTGACA
>NZ_JBKQGZ010000056.1:0-3324 GCF_050487165.1 Providencia sp. Me31A | reverse complement strand
AACAAGCGCAGGACTAATTTTTGATCCAAAAGACAACAAATGTAATTGTAAAATCGAAATGTCACAAGGTGATTTATTCGCTTTTATTGTTTGTTATCAATATCATGGCGGTGGATCAAAAACTAAAGAATATAAAAAATACTGGGGCAGATATTCACACAACAACCCAGAAAAAAGCATCTTAGAAATCATGGAGTCAGGCGGAAAATGGCCAGACTTACAAAAATATGACTAATAAATTTTACCCATTCATAAACTAAATAATCGCTTATTAAACACTATCAATAATACTAAATAAGCGATTATTTAGCCTTAAATTCTACCAATTACCAATCTATATAATCGCTTATCAAACCCTATCAATTAAACTATATAATCGCTTATTTAGTTTTAAATCTGCTTTTCTATGTAATCGCTTATAAAAACCTGATTTGACATTTTTTTATTATGTTTTATTTAATCAGTATGACCTAAAAAATTTAGAGAGCCAGCACAATTAATCCTTCGGATTAATAGCTGGTGAGGGGTGGGCTTCGCCTCCCCCCTTCAATCCCCCCTAAAAGCAGGTCAACTAATAAAATATGCCGGAGGTTGTTATGCGCGAAAAAAGAAAACTAAAAAATGATAAAGTCAAAACATATAAAGACAAATACAAAAGAAAAAATATGATTAGTTTGTGTTTGGATGATGACGAATATTTAAAAATAAAAAAAATTGCTGATGAATTAAATGTTCCAAGAGCAACAGCAGTTAGAAAAATTCTAATCTCAAATGCCAATGTTCTTTTATCTGAAATTAAAAAAAATGATAATAAAGACTTGGTTTTGGAATTAAATAAAATTGGAAATAATTTAAATCAAATTACAAAAAAAATTAATTCCAATATTGAATATTTTTTAATGGGTGATGCTGAAACCTTAGCTTTATCTATTGATGAATTAAATGAGAATTTCAATAAGGCATTAAAGGAGATCTTATGATACATAAAATTATCGGAGGAAAAACAAAACAAAAACAGCGAAATATAAAAAACTCAATAATTTACTTGCTCAGAGAAAAAAAACCAGAAGAACAAGAATTTATAAAAATATTATCAGGCAGCAAAGATCAGCTTTTAAATTTTAATAAAACAATAATAAACAAAAATTTAAAAAGTCCTTATGTTGCTGGGGTTTTGTCTTTTGAAGAAGAAAACACAGAAGAAACAAAAAAATACAAAATTATTTCAGAATTTGAAGAAATGATTTTTGCTGGAATACCAGAAGAATACAGACCCCCTGTTTTATGGGTGGAGCACCGAGACAAAGGAAGGCTTGAACTTAATTATTTAACTTTTAATGCTATTAATACAGGTAGATCTTTTCCTGTTTTTTTAGATAAAACAGATCGACGATTATTTAATGATTTCAGCGAGATAATAAATTATCAAAATGGATTTACCAGCCCTTTTGATGATTTTAGCGACGTTCAAAAAAAACGAATGACCGAACCCGCAGGAAATACACTACCAAAAGCAAAAAAAGAACTCATAGCATTACTAAATAATCGCTTATGTAGCTTAATAAACAGTAAAAAAATAAATAATAAAAATGAATTAATTCAATACCTTAAAGAGGTTGAAGGTTTCAAAATAAACAGGATATCTAAAAATACAGTTTCAATTATTACTTCAATTGATGAAACACCGATCAGATTAAAAGGTGATATTTATCAGGATGGCAGAGATTACAATGATTATTTTCAAGAAAAAAAACTAAGACCAGAACGATCTCAGGCTGTTATTGATGAAAAGCTAAACCAACATCAAGAAAGCTATAAAAAAGGCTTAGAAGCTCGCACAGCTCGAAATAAAAAAGTTTACATAGATCCTATTTTAAACAGGTTAAAACAAAATTTAATAAATAAAAATCAAGATATTACTGTTGGCGTTACTATTCCAGAGGAGAGAAAAAATGACAATAAAAAACAATTTACACCAAGCCCAGTTACAACAGCTTTTAATACAATTGAAAGAATTAGAAAACAGCAACAAGAGATTGATGTTAAACAACAATTTATTTGTCGAGAATATGAAAAAACAAGATCAAGAATTGATAACATTACAACAGAAATTAGCATCACAGACGGAAGATTTAGATTTTTTGGAGATTACTTTGATCGATTTGGTAAGTTTTTTGATGAAACAATGCGATCAATTAAAGAATTCTTTACCATTGAAAAAAGACCAGAAGAAAAACAACAACCAAAACCAGAAGCAAAAAAACCAGAAAAATCAGAGGTTAAAGGAAGATTTAAGTATAGATGATGACATTAAACAAATTAAAAACACGATGATTTTTTTGGTAGAACAGTATAAAAAAACCAACCAAAACATTACTATATAATCGCTTATATAGCTTTAACACTCAACACCGAGAGAAGTAAAAAACTTGCTTTTTTGCTTCGGGTCGGTGTTTTCCAGCTTTTAAATTAACCAAAAACCAAAACTGAAACTTTCGTTTCTTATCCGTTCGCAAGCTCACAAGCTATCGCCTTATACCCCATAAAACGAACTGTAACGCATCCTAAGACGCTTTTATGTTTTTCAATGTAAACCCCCCTATTGTCGCTAGTTGCGTAGCAATGAGCCGTAAGGCGATGGGTGAGCGTAGGCGAACGGACAAGGGAATTTATTCCCCCTGGTTTTGACTTTGGTTTTTATTCATATGACAGCAAACCTATTGCTTTAATTTGAAAAATAAAATCATTAATTATCATCGGGAAGTGCGAAGCAATATTTTTAAGGTTTACATTTTTAGCAAAAAAAACCGATCTAAAGAATGAAGAAGGAAAACAAGCTTAACCCCCGTAAATACTAGATCGTAACTGTCAGGTTTGGACAGTTTAACTGTCAGATCCTGCAAAGTTAGCTGTCATTTTCTAAGATATTTTGACAGGTAAGATCTCAATCGCTGACAGCTATCCTGTCAAATAAAATTAAATAATAAAATTTGACAAGTCAATTTTTATATTGTATTAACAAGTTATGAATCAAATTAGGAGGTTAAAATGACAGATAAAAGAGAAGCAAACAAAGCTGGAAAATCGCGCCGAGGATTACAAAAATACAAAGAAAACCCTTTTATTATGGCGGCAAGCGTGAACACAAAGGGAGGAACAAGAAAAATTATAGGGAAAAATGATAAATTAATGGTTGTCTCGGAGGAAACAGGAGAGAGGATTGGCGGAGCAGGTTTTTTCCAGTATTACGAAGTGGATCAAACGCAGTTTTTAAAATTATATGTTAATGGTGTTAAGGCTTTAACTGAATTAACAAGCGCAGGA
>NZ_JBKQGZ010000055.1:0-4543 GCF_050487165.1 Providencia sp. Me31A | reverse complement strand
AAGCGGCAGATCAGTTTGAGCGAAAAAATGGCTCTGCGTACCGTGAATTTGAAATCGCGCTCCCTCGAGAACTGAACAGCGAGCAGCAAATTGGGCTGGTTCGTGAGTTTGTGAGCCGTGAATTGGGGGAGCGTCATGCTTACACGTTAGCGATCCACAATCCCACCGCCAGTATTGACGGTGGAGAACAGCCTCACGCACATGTGATGATGAGTTTACGCGTGAATGACGGTATAGATCGTGCGCCTGACCAGTATTTTAAACGGTTTAATGCGAAATATCCTGAGCGTGGTGGCGCGCAAAAGGATTCAGGGCATAGCTTAATGTTGACTGAACAGCGCGAGGCTCTGGTTGATTTGCGTGAGCGTTGGGCGGATATCCATAATCGTTATGTTGAAAATTTAGGGATTGAACAGGCACGAATAGATCACCGTTCGCTGGCTGATCAAGGGATAGAGCGATTACCTGAATATCATTTGGGATTTGAAGCGTCAGGACGACTGACTGATGAGGATAAACTCAGTCTAAAACAGCTTCGAGAGCAGCCAGATATTGAGCGATATGGGCAAGAGCAAATGCAGTATATCGATTTTCATGATGAAAAATGGCTCTCGGAATATAAACAAGTGATGGAGCATTACCGAGCGCGGTTTGAACAGAGTTTTATTGCAGATTTAAAACAGGATATTACTGAACAAAAACAGGTGATAGAGCGCAGCGTTATCAAAGAAAAAACCATTGAACGGGAACGAGGGTTTGGCTATGGCGATTATTGAGAGTGAGAAAATTTTAGGGATAGCCCTGTTGGCGGAGCGTCAGCAAAAAGAACTATCTCAGGCGATAGAGACCATGATTGAATCGGTCGCGGAATTTAAATCCGTGTCTGAAAATGTGTCGCAACAAGTTAGACAGAATGTCACCCATGAAATTAAAAATATGAACGTGGGGCAATTATTGGGTGAACAAACAGCAAGTTCGTTCAAATCGATTGAAAGAGCAGCATTTTCCATTAAACAACAAGCGGAAATGATTAATCAGGAAACACTATCAGCCCGTAAAACCCTGTTATATGAATATGATAAGTTAAAAAATCGGTTTTGGTGGTTTATGGGGGCAGGCGTCATTTTTGCCGCCGGTTTGATGGCGTTTAATTCGTGGTATTTCAATTATGAGTTGAGTCGATTAAGTGCAGGGCAAAATATTCTTTACGAATCTATCAATGAGTTATCAGGGAAAGTTGAATCTCTTAATGTGACAAAAAAAGGTAAATAACTAACGCAGGGCAAGCCCTTTGTTCAATCCTAAAATGGACTCAAAAAATTTTGAGTCCATTTTAGGATTCTAATCTTTGGTTTTTAAGTGTTTCAGAGCCTTTTTGCTCTGAAATAAAATGATGTTAAAAACGCGCTAAAATTCGTTCAGAACCGTTCTAAACTTTCAGAGTGGTTTTGCTCTGTTTATGGGGTGAAAACGTCTCAAAATCGCTCTGAGGTGTTTTTATGGTGATAAGCGGGCTATTTTCGCCTCTAAACTCGCGTGTTTAACATAATGGGTCTTAGACGTATCAATTTTCAATATTTAAATTGTCTAATTTAAATATCTGCTCACCGATAACTTCATTTATTTTTTCCTCAGGTAAGCCAGCGATAGATAAAGCTTCTCTCATTGACTCTAATTGAGCATAAAATCTTTGTTTTGCTCTATATACACCGTCTGCAATAAATTGTGCATTTAGGTCTGATTCTATTCTATAAAAGCGTATATTTGACACACATGAATAAAACCAATCATACTTGGCTGTTAGTTCTTGGATTGCTATTGTGCCATGGGCTTCACTAATACCATCCTTTCCCAAGTAAACACTACCTTGAATGTTATCAAAACCATGCTTACCTAATGTGATTTTTATATCGTAGTAGGCATTGTTATATGAGTTACCATGATATTGGTTTTTTAGACAATTTGTATCTAAATCAAATGTTATTAGATATTTTGACATTTTTCCCCTCAATGTTGTTTATGTTAATAGAGGTTTGTAATTCATTTAGTTTCTAAATGAAATTCGCTTTATTAATTACAACTATTGTAAAAAGCATTGAATGCTGCGGCGGCTCCTTTCATATCGAATTTGGAACTATTTCCATGTTGTGCTTTTATTCTCATTATTGTGCTTGATTTCATTTTTTCTATAAGATTCGGGGCTGATAAGTCTAGTTCTGGCCATCCTAGCCCATCTTTTTTGTTTATTAGAGGCACTGTTATTATATGATCGTTATCATCAAATTTTATTTTTATAGGTGCGTAACTACGTGTGCTACCTAAAGTTCCACCAATGTTTCTACCATACACATAATGAGATGTGGTGTAATAAGATCTAATATTCATCTTTTTTTTATCAGAGGTTGAATGGGCGCATACATAGCCTATTTCATGAATATATTGGTCTGAAATTGAACCTTTTAACTTTTCACTTCGTAATTTCAATATTGTTCTAACCATTGTTCCATCAAAATCATCTTTACCAATGGTAACTTCATGATTTCCATAATTCTTTATTTCAAATGTTTCAGCTATAGAAAAGGAAGATAGTGTGATCGCAAGTACTAGTGTTATAAGTTTTTTCATTTTCAATACGTTATCGTTTTTTGGGTTTGAGTTTAGACTTCTTTAGTCTACCTTCTAATTTTACTTTTATTACTTTTGATATTTTTTTATTTGATCTTCAGCCAATGAAATTCCCTCGTTGTCATTTTCTTGTATTGATAATTGAAGTAATAATTTAATGTCTGTTATTTTTATATTGCTTTGAGCTAAAAAATATTCTCTTCTTTTAGGGAGGAGGAATGATTTTGACCAATTATTATACATCAAATCTATCATCTCACTATCAAGCTTAATCATTTCCTTTAGTTTATCAATTACTTCCATTACCTTACCTTCTTTAATTGAATTTTTATTTTTTTTTCTATAAGCAACAAATAGCTCTTTGTAATGACCTTTGTATATAGAAGGTGGGACAACGGAAGGAATCAACATTTCAATAACAAGGTTTGTGTTACCTACCTTTTTTGCTTCCATAGCTAATTCATAACGGCGGTAAGCTTTTTCTCTGTAAGTAATCATTTTGTTTAATTCTAAATTTAGTTTATCTTTATTATCATACATTTACATGACCCATCTAATTTTAATGTAATAAACCCTAATGCCCCAATGTGGTACTAATCAAAACGGAGCGAAGCGACAACATCTTCTTGTCTTTGCTTTTCTCCATGATTGTTGATTGGGTCATGGCTTCTTAGCTCGTTAATTTTGCTAAGTCTTTTTAGGTTGGGCTTCTCTCGACGGTGCAATCCTAGAAACCCTGGTCCGTTGATTGGTGCTCTTATCAGGTACGCACTGTATTCGTTAGAAACCGCAGCGTGATTCGGAGGCAGAGCCGGAATTTCGTTTTCCGGTACGTTTTACTACCACAATTTGCCTGTTTATCCTTTCGGAGACCGGGCTAAGTCCGAGTCAATCAAGTGGCACGCTTGGGTTAATGTCGTTGAATGGTTTTAAGGAAGTAGTGACAAGCTAGCTTCCAGTTGCTAAGATTGGATTGCTGAGGTCTAATCTAAGCAACTAGCGTGCTAACGAATTAGAGCGATTAAGCCGAAATGATGCAAGTCATTTCGGCTTTTTTGCGTCTAAAATATTCAAATGTTCGTTTACTAACCAATTTATTGATTACTTTTTTTCAATTTTTCGTTAAATCGAGTGAATGATTGAATGAGTCTTTCTGGGTCATAGTTGGGTTTTCCCGTTACCTTATCGACTAATCCTGATAGGGTGAGCATTCCAGCCGATAAAAACATTTGATGGTTGCGCTCGCGTCGTTTTTTCTTGTTGGCAATGCGTTCTTGTATTGCTAGTCGTTGCGCTGTTTCTTGTCGCTGTAATTCATTTTTTTCGGCTGTTGCGAGTACATGGAGTTGCTTTTGCTCTAATGATGTCCGGTTTTCGATATCCAGTAGTCGGATAATTTCCTGTTGTCGCTCCGTTTTTTCGTTGAACTTGCGAATCAATTCTATGCGTTTGGCGACCCACTCAATATTCGTTGTGCGCATTTTTACCTCGACCTTTTAATTTTATCCTTTCGATTAAATCAGAATTCTGCCTATACTGCCAATGGACATTATAGTATATAGCGCACTTATATGTTTCTGCCTACGGCGAGAAACGTGCGCCCTTGCAGGGGGCTAAAACCCAAGATGGCGACCTACCATTTTAGTGTAAAGTTTGGTGCAAAAGGACGCGGTGCAGCGCATGCGGATTACATTACTCGAGAGGGAAAATATCAGCATCGAGGCGATCTTGTGCATGTTGAGCATGGGAATATGCCTGCATGGGCAAAAGCCGAGCCTCAGCATTTCTGGCAAGCGGCAGATCAGTTTGAGCGAAAAAATGGCTCTGCGTACCGTGAATTTGAAATCGCGCTCCCTCGAGAACTGAACAGCGAGCAGCAAATTGGGCTGGTTCGTGAGTTTGTGAGCCGTGAATTGGG
>NZ_JBKQGZ010000054.1:0-4655 GCF_050487165.1 Providencia sp. Me31A | reverse complement strand
TCACTACTTCCTTAAAACCATTCAAAGACACTAACTCAAATGCACCACTTGATTGACTCGGACTTAGCCCGGTCTCCGAAAGGATAAACAGGCAAATTGTGGTAGTAAAACGTACCGGAAAACGAAATTCCGGCTCTGCCTCCGAATCACGCTGCGGTATCGAAAGATTACAGTGCGTACCTGATAAGAGCACCAATCAACGGACTAGGGATTTCTTGGATTGCACCGTCGAAAGAAGCCCAACCTAACCAGACTTAGCTAGACTAAAGAGCTAAGAAGCCATGACCCAAGAGCTGATCATGGAGAAAAGTAAAGACAAGATGACGTTGTCGCTTCGCTCCGTTTTTGATTAATACCACATTGGGGCATTAGGCATTTTTTTCAAAAAATTAGTGGTTAAGGCTTTATTTAAAAAGCCTTAACCACTAATTTACTATTTACGCTTAGATGCTGCCGCAATACCAGCCTTTATCCCCTCTCTGTATGGCGTACTACCTAATGGAGTCAAAGGAGCTAACGGAATCAATGGCATTAATGCCATATTACCAGCTATAGATCTAAACCCTTCCCTAAAACCATCGGCAAAAGTGTTATGTGTATCATTAGCCATATACAACCTCCTTAATTAAAATAATAGATTATCCATTATGTTTGGTTTTTCTAACTAAAGTGAAATAATTTCCTTTGCAACATGGTGGAAATGGTTCATCTTCAACACAAGTAACTTCATTACCACACTTAGAGCATTTATAAATACCCGAAATTACAACTGGCTCACCTGATTTATGTGTATTACTCATTTCTTATCTCCATATATACAAAAAAAGAATAAACCGACACCTGGGCACCATTACCCATAATGTAAATGGGGTTATTTATGTAAATTTCAAGACTAGAATTCTTATATAAGTACGCTCAATCCCTTTTATGTTAAACGCTACAAGTCTCTCATGTGGCGTTTTATCGCTTCTTCGCTTTCAGTCATCCATGCATCTCGTTGCTCTTGGTCTTCTTGTTCCTTTTTCCAGTGTTCTATTTGCGCCTGACTAAACCGATTTTTCCTTTTTACCATTTGATTGAGCCTTTTCCATTTACGCATCTCAGTTTCGGGTTTTACTTTTTTTTTCGTTCTCATCCGATACCTCATCAAGAATTGAGTGCTTTTAAAGACTTTAACCGTATTTTTAGGTTTAAAAAAAGAAATGTTAAAAACACACCAGAAAGGCACAGAAACCGTTATAAACTTTCAGGATGGATTTGGGTGTTACGGGGTGTGTTTGATGCTTAAAATCGCGTTGAGGCGTTCTGATTGTGTCTGACGGGCAGTTTTGGGTTGTAAACTCGCCCGTTTAACATAATGGGTCTTACAGGAACCAGTTGAATATTTTTTAGCAAAAAGTAAATCGAAGAAAAAATGACCATGTAATATATATAATGACAATTAGTATATAGAACCACCTTAATTTTTTATTTCTTTCAAAAAAAAACAATAATATACATGGTGTTAATACTAAAATAGGTTCAGTTATATACCTACCGCCAAGGGGAAGCTGACAAAGATTATCTACATCACCATCACCAACCATCCATTCATAGTCAGATGTTGAAAGGATATTAATTAATAGCAATAAAAAGATAAAATACAGAAACTCGCCTATTTTTAGCGCTATTTTCATATCAAAGAATTCCTAAAAGCTTTCTGATTCTATCTCTATTCTCTAAAATTCTCCTACCATAGGATGTCCACTCTCTAATAGGTTCTCCTTTATTTGAGTAGTACGATTGAATAAAATCATCTAGTTTTCTAGCCGTCCCTCTATTATATCTAGAACCAGCAATAACAAGCTGAACATCAGTCAAATTTGAAGTATCTATATTTGGATAATCAAATTTAATTAAATCTCTAAGATGGATAGCAACCATTGGTAAATTAAAAGAATCCTTCATTAAACATTGTGATATATAGTAAATTTCACTATCAGATAATCGCTTAGGGTCTTTACCAAAGGTTTCAGCAACAATTCTGATCTGCATTGCTATTAAACCTATAGATGTCCTCTCTGGTCTTTCAGTTATGGTTAAATTATCATCAACCCAATCGTTACCACTATAATCCAACCATCTTATTTTCAGTACCACATCCGGTTTTACAAAGTCAGGCATCCCCCCGACTTCATTCCTAGCTACTCCAGCCAATAATTCTGGAGGTATATTGTATTCAGCAGAAATTTCTTTAATTCTATCTTTATGATAAATAATGTACCCATCTTTATACTTGGTTAAATAATCATTACCACCAAATGTTTTCCACCATACTGCATCAAGGGCATCCCATTTAGGGTAATCAGGGAAATTGTATTTTTCACAAAGGTTTTTAATTCCAATATCAGACACACTTCCCTCCCCTACTTATCGTATAGAATCTTCTTTAATACTATAACCAGATGTATTGGCCGCTATGTGCTGACATGTAATACTTTCATATCTAAAACTTACGGTCTCATATGGTTGCATGTCGTTATGATTCAATGAACTAGGGTGATTATTTGATATACTTATTATTGAAGCTTTGGTTAATTTTATTTTCTTATATAGAGAAAGGATTCCATGTGAATCAATTCTATAATAAAAGAATTCGCAATCTAATATTTCATTATTTGATATACTACTAAGTAGTAATGGTGTCGATTTATCATCAGGTTTTGTCATTACAAAAGGTGAATGAGATAGGTTTTGGTGACGGCTTATATCGTAATTTGTTGAGTAAACGAATATTTCATCTGTATGATTATCCTGGTACTTATTTCCTATTGAATTATAACTTGAACAACCCGCTGAAATCAGCCCTTGCCTACTTCCCGTTAGTTTTAAGTATATTTGATTAGACACTTTCATTCCTTTTCTAAATTGCAATTGATAAGATTAATACTTTAAACAACAATTTTATCAATCAGAAATTCACTGTTATAATCCCTTTTATGTTAAACGGGCGAGTTAGTTAGCGAAAACCGCCCGTTCACCCCCATTAAAGCCCCTCAAAACGATTTTAAGACACGATCACCCTATAAAACACCCAAATCTACGCTGAAAGTTTAGAACGGTTTTTCGAGCTTCTGAGTGCGTTTTTAACATCATACAAACTGACAAGTAAAACGATGCGAAATCGCTGAAAGTCACAAACTTGTTTTGTGGCAAGAAGCGATTTGACCAACCGAGTAAAACGAGGGCGGTAGGCTTTTTGTTTTTCTCCTGATGAGCGTCCAGCGAAGAAAGGGAAAAACAGGGGGAGCCGAAACGAAATGACACGCCCCAGCGATGGCAAGTGAACCCCAGTGAACGAGTTTCGTTTTGGGGGCAAAGCCCCCCGTCAAGCGAAGCGTCTGACCACCACATTTTTGAGCGACCAAATACAGGGCGAAAAAAGGGGGTGGTCAGACGAACGCAGTGAGTTTGACGGGCTTGGGTGAATGGCTTTTTTCGCAGGCGTCCAGCCGAAGAAAATAGCCAGAGGGCGGAGCCTTATGTCATTCATTTTCGTCCAGAAAATGAGTGACATTGATACTGAAAGTATCATAGATGTAGATTGGTAAAATGATGATTCCATCCGTTATTTTACCCATTATTCTATCCGTTATACCTAAATCGGATAAAATAACGGACAGAATAATGGATAGAATAACGGATAGATTAATGGGTAAGAAATGACACAACGTCATCTTGTGTCTATCTCTTATTCTGTATCTTATTCTCTGTATTATTCTGTGTATTAGAGAGAAATTAGATAGAATAAGATACGGAATAATACACAGGATAATAAACAAACATGACATTAACCTGCCTTTTCCTCGAGCTGTTTTAGCATCGAAACATCACCTAATAACCGTTGATTTTTACCAGTGAAAAAGATGATCGGGCTGACATTTGCATTATCAATACTTCGGCTTAACTGAATTCCCATCGTCTGATAATCATCATCGTTTGTGCAATGGTATAACGCTAAAACAAGCTGACATTGTTCGGGAGTTCCGCACTCTATTGCCCAGCGGATCAACTCCGAAAAGGTCAATCCGTTCGGTTTCCAGTGTTTTTTATGCCGTGACGCTAACGCCTTAAATTTTTCACGCCCTCGATTGTATTTTTCTGCCCCGATCACCGGATCTTCACAACGAACCCCTTGAACCGGTCGCTTATCAAATGACAATTCCCATAATTTTATTTCTTCGATGTATTCGTAATCTGCCGGTGATGCCAAACGAAATAATTGAGACATAGTGATCCCCTCCGATGATGTGTGAACGGAGATATTATAAGGCTTTCGGGAAATTCCGCTTCCTCGACGTGAAACAAGTTCACGCCTTGCGGCGAGCGTTGCGAATTGAAAACATGAGGGAAATTTTTTGTGATACTCCAGAAGGCACAGAGCCGAAATGATTGTGACATCACTTCGGCTCTGCTAATCTAAATCGGTGCATTAGTTGCTAACGATTCGACCTCAACAATCCAATCTTAGCAACGGGAAGCTAGCTTGTCACTACTTCCTTAAAACCATTCAAAGACACTAACTCAAATGCACCACTTGATTGACTCGGACTTAGCCCGGTCTCCGAAAGGATAAACAGGCAAATTGTGGTAGTAAAACGTACCGGAAAACGAAA
>NZ_JBKQGZ010000053.1:0-4919 GCF_050487165.1 Providencia sp. Me31A | reverse complement strand
TTGGCCCATAAAAAACGTTTATTAATTCTATATATTGACTTGGAAGTATCCTGATGGTTAAAAAAGTAACCAACGATATTGAGATTTTTCTTTGGATAATAGTTCATGAATAATCCACTCCTTATCTCATGGGATAGCTCTTGAATAACTACCGTGGGATACCTTGCCGAGCAACGACTTTTACCGTTGGTGAACCTGTAATGGCTTGGGTTGGGCCATGTTTTCCATGGCCTGTATCAGAGTCACCAATAAGAATAATTGTTGGCATAATAGTACCCGACTATATGACTGGAATGAATTTTCCATTTACTAAGGAAAAGATAGGAGAATAAAATCCGACAAACGTTCTATTGGTAGTACTATTAATATGACTATATGATATAGGTGAGTAATCAAAATCTTCTTTATAAACTAACCTCACCATTTTTCCATCATTCATAATTAGGGGCTCAAAGTTATCCCAATTAAGCGGGATCATTGTAAATTCTTTTTGCTTAAATTTTTCTGCGAATTCACGGGATTCAAATTGCCTATCGATCGTCCCCCCGGTTGTTTCCGCCCAAACTTTAAGTGAGGGAGTCAATATTTGTTTTATTTTTGATAAATCTTTTTGATTAAAAGCCGCCCAGAGTTCTAAATATGCGGCTTGTAACAGTTTGCGTTGTTCTGGGGTATCTTGGAAACTTTCAGAGTTCACCCATTCCCATTCAGGTAACCCAGCCATACTTATCTTTTTATTAAATTGGAATACAGTCATATCGTGCGGGTATTTATTGGGCCGAATATTCTGGCGTATTTTATTCTGATGCACTTTTTCTGTATTGGGGGCTTTAATCAATTTTTTCTCTACTTGTCTGTCCAGACCATCACCTTGATACGCTTCTGGCTCACCTTTTTCATTAATTTTAACCAGTAGCGTTGTTAATGGAATAATATCGCCATTATCCGTTATTTTATTGACCGTAATCTCACATTTTGCACTCGGATTAAACTGATTGATTTTATCTTTTGGCACCTCTTTAGTTGAAAACCAATTTGGTGATGCCATCTCAATACTAATAGTATTCTCACCATTACGCATCATTATCATCGAGTTTGTGCTTGTCGTACCAAAGCCTAATCCGCCACTCACAAGACCTGAGCGGTTATTAGTTCCACTTACCCCATTAGTTTTAATATCACAAAATGCATATTTCATATCGACAGAAGTACGAATAAGAAAGTCATTATCATCGGCATAACTCATAGACATATTTCCTAATATTAAGATTGTCGTCATACACAGTAAGTTGCTTAATTTCATTATTAACCTTTTCCAAAAGTATTTTTTAAAGCCGCGCCTGCTATGGATGTCGGTACGGCATTGACAGCTGAAGTAAGCGTGGCTAATTCCGGTCGTTGTCTTTCAGGTACTTTTCTAATTTGCCCTGCTAAATTAAAACGAATATCCGACTCTGTAAGTTCTAGGGGATCTGCAAACTGATAAATAGTCCATTCAGCTTCAAGAGGTGCACCTTCATAAATGGCGTCATCATCCCCTCCTAAAATAGAAACATCCGCCGTAAATTGAAATTTCAGCACAATACCATCATGACAAAGTACTAAGTCTATTCCATCATCATGGGCATCTAAAGCAAGCGCTCCTTTTGTTTCGAATCGTAGATGAAATTCAAAACAAGCCTCTAAAAAAAGGACATTGGCTTTGATATAAGCCCCCGCATCTGCTTTAAAGCCTACCTCAAACTTATTATCACCATCAAATGCAAACTCTTGTTGCTTGTCAGGAGTTTGAGCCATCCCCACAAAACAGTGAACAGCAAAAGAGAAAGTAATATCAATATTAATACCCGCACTAAATTTATCTTTACCTTTTTTCCTTTCTTCTAAAGCTTCACGTAACTTACTGATACCGCTGCTCAACGCTTTGCCACCATAAAGCGCAAGTACCTGCAAAACGTCAATTTTAAATGACCCGCCCCAAAAAGGCTTCCCTTCTAATGCACAAACTAATCGAGCTGAATCACGCTGAGTCACATTTTCCATAAAGAAGGTTAATCCAATCTCGATATCTGAAAAATCAAAAGAGAAAATAGGATATTTATCGGCGAATGGGGTCAACTTACCTTTTTGCTGATATAACAATTTTGTTTCGATATCATTAATAATTTGACTGACTTTCAATATGCCCGACAAGTCATCAAGAAACGTTTTCGTTTCGCTTATTTGCTTAATGGCCGTTAAATTATAGGGATGCCCTGCTAGCTCATAAAAAAAGCCGACATCAATACCTAGTGAGGTCGTTTTGACAAATGGGATCGGCGCTAATGTCCAGCCTTTATGGTACTTATTCAGCTTCTTCGGTAACGTATTTTTCCCTGGCCCGCCCTTGAGTCGTTCTGACTTTAATTTACTAATTTGCTTATCCCTTCGCTCTTTATCATTCGCTTTTCGAGTTTGAAAGGAGTAACTAAAATTAACAGAGAACCCAAACTTCACCGAAGGAATAACATCAAAGAACCAATCTTGTTTCGTACCAAGACAATTAGCCGCTGTAATATTGTACCTTCTTGGCGATTTGAATGCGTCAATAGGCGCCAGCATATTGACAAAGGTATTGAGTAAATTACTTGCGCTAAAAGTACCCGCATCACGACTTGCATTATAGGAAACTGAAACCGATTGAGAAGAGCCCAAACTCAATGCTTGTTCATAGTTTTTTGATGTGAGTATCGCGTTATGCTGAGCATTATTATGTTTCTTATCATTGAGCAGGATTTCTAATGGAACCCCGTCCCCCTCATCAATCACTGTTTCCGGTGATATAACATTCTCGCCTCGCCACTCTAAAATCACCTTATCCTTTGAGGTGTCTTTGACAAGTAAATCCAGATAACAAGGTTCAGGTATGTCACAGGTTTGCGTTGCACACCCTACTTTAGGTGATATTAATTTATCACTCATTGTCCATTTTCCTTTGCTAAGTCTGGCAACACATTTAAGATACGATTAGCCAAACGATGTACTCGATAATTTCCGGAACCCGTTTCATCAGCTAAAGACACACGCCATTCTTCTGGAATATCCTCAATTCGATAAATTTGGTATAATGCCAACATATAAGCAATTAACTGGTAGGAATGTTTATCATCGATTCTATGCTGCTGACAAAATGACGACAAATCACTCGCTAATTGCCAATTTTGCCGCCAAGTGGTTTCACCATAACGCTCTTGTATTTTTTGTGCTCTCGGCGCTGGCCGTTCAAAAGCGCTGACAACCCAATCCTCTAATGAAAAATCCATTTGTGATTGATGACTCATACTTTTGGCGTGAATAAAAAAGTAAATTAGCTGGTCTAAAAATTGGCGTTCAAAAACGAGATTTACCGCATCATATTGAGTGGGGGTAAAACGCATCAGCTTGCCCCCGAGCTTCGTATTATCGGGAAATCCGCGGCGTTCACGCTCAAAGCGGGAAGCCGTTTCCTCTCCCCATAACAACGTCTTCAGCTTCGTGATGGGACCTAAAAATACATGCAATCGCCAATTATCAAAAGTTCCAAGCACATCCCACACATTGCGAGGGTCATAAAAACGCCAAAAGACCGGCTTTTCTTGTCCGGGTATCATCACCATTAAGTATTTGCGTAAATGCTGTCGTAACTCTCGCATGGTTGCGTGCGTATAAACATAAATTCCCCAAGGTGTCTCTCGGGTATTTAACCAGCGCTGCACATCTTCGGTGACTTCAACTAAATAGGGCGCTAATGATACTATTTCAGGTTGAATAGGTTCGCTGTATAAGCAACTCGCCGGCGGTTCATGCTCTGCAAACAAATTGAAAACATCAGGCTCGGAAGCCGCATCAATAATGGCATAGCACGTTTCAGGTTTAACCATTTTCCGCCTCCTCTTGCCCTTCTTTCATAGGGCAATGCGCCACAAAGGCCGCACCACTGCTCGCGGCGGCTTTAAGCACCGCAGGGTTAGTCGCTTGCAGGATATCCCCAGGGCTTCCCCCTGAATTTAAGTTTATCGCCGGTCCTTTGATATCCACACCACCGCTGTGAACGACAATAAAGCTTCCGCCCACTTTTAACGTGATTTTACTGCTGCTTTGTAAGGTGATATCCCCTTGTGCATTCACACTGACCACACCTTGTATCGCCTCAACCAAGTCGCCCTCAATCGAAAGGTGTCGGTCTCCTTCAACTTTGTCTTGATAGTTACCAGTTGTTTTGTGCGCTTGATTACCTTCAACCGTCACTGTCCGATTACTGGCAACAACCAGTTCATCGTTATGGCCAATACTGGTTGTCCGGTCGTAGTTAATCCGTTCACCCCGAGAGTTCAGCACATTGATGGCTAAATTCTTTTGCGCATGCAGATAGATTTCTTCTTGGCCAGCTTCATCTTCAAAGCGCAGTTCGTTAAAACCATCCCCTTTATGGGTTTTGGTGCGAAACGTGGTGCGCGTTTTATGTTTAGGCAAATCAATTGGCGGCCGATTACGGCCGTTATACGTACACCCAGTGATAATCGGTTTATCTATGTCATTGTTAAGATAGGAAATAATTACTTCCTGCCCAATTCTCGGAATAGCCATAAACCCAAAGCCATCGCCGTTCCAACCCTGCGCCACACGCACCCAGCAGGAAGCGCTATGGTCAGGTTTGCCACGCCTATCCCAATGGAAATAAACCGTCACCGCCCCTTGTGAGTTGGTGTAAATTTCTTCCCCCGGTGGCCCGACAACCGTCGCTAACTCATCCCCATCGGCGGTGGGTTTATACCGATAAGGGGGACGCCACTCTTGGGTGCTGGGAATAAAGGAAAGCTGGTTACTCATTTGGGTGCCCTCACCGCCACTGTTGTCGGCAAGAGGTTGAACGCCGTGATGGGAGACACTCACCACCTGCC
>NZ_JBKQGZ010000052.1:0-5340 GCF_050487165.1 Providencia sp. Me31A | reverse complement strand
TCACCAACGGTAAAAGTCGATGGTAAGGCAGTTGCTCGGCAAGGGGATATTTTAGCGCCTCACGGTGGACATTCAAGAACCATCGTTGGTGGCTCAAGTTGTGTGTTTATTGATGGCAAGCCAGCGGCGCGAACGGGTGATCCTGTCAGTTGCGGCGGTGTATTAATTGGTAATTCGTCGGTAACGATTGGTTAATTAATAGAAACGAATATAACCTTCAGATATTTAATTTTTTATCTGACATAGTTACCAATATTTTTAAGGTTTTTATCTCAGCAGAACACTGGCTACACAATGTATAAACTGTACAGCTGGGATCATTTAGAAACGTTATTAAAAAACTGTTTTTGGGGAAGTGGTGATAAATATAAATTTTAGGGAAAAGAGCGGGATGAAATAGAAAAAAATAGAATAAGTACTCAGATAATATAGATGAGAAAAAATGAAATACCAGAAAAAAGTCACCTGATTGAACAACAAGAATTTTTAAATTTATTTTTTCCTGTTAGCTTGCAAGTGATCGAAACGCCTCACTCTAACAATGTCCAATATATTTTCATACTGTCGAATTTTGCTGCTGGTATTCGGGATATTGAATATACGATGGTAAGGGAATTTTTGGGGCAGCCCCAAGCTATAATCAGCCCTATAAACCTGATAAAATTATTTATCATGAGGATAATAAATATTATCCCGCTGAGAATAAATTCACTAAAAACTTTGATAGCGAATTGAAAAAAACAATAGCATCAATTCGTAATATGAAGGACTCGTTAGTGTTACATCTGAATGTTGACACTGGTATTGATAATACAGCACTTGCTGTCAGTAAAATGGGGTATGGACAGCCATCCTATATTCCCAAATTATATTGGTACTACATTGTTGATGTAAGAGAAAATAAAATATCTCCATTACGCTATAAAAATTGGAATGGTGGCACTGATGGACATAACGTTACTTTTGGTTTTATTGATGGAGAAGCACCGTAATGTTTAAATTCTTTATAGGAACCCTGTTTCCAAGTAAGCTTAAAACTCAAAAAGTTATATCTTATCAAGAAGAGTACCACGTTAAAGGCTCTTTAGAGGAAAGTCCTTATGTATTAAAAATAAATGAGGAACAATGCCAAGTAAAATCAACTAACTTTAGTTATCGAAAAGTGGGTTAAATACCTTTATTCTTGGTTATATTTGCTAGTTTCATTTTTATGACTAATTCTTTTATTGAAAGTCATTATTCTAACTATATTTCATTTAAATCTATTGTTGATGGATACAAAGAAATTTATGAAAACTCAGTAAAACCACCAGATGCAATAGAATTGTACAAACCTTTTTTTGCTAAAGAGCCAAGTGTGTTCGATTATTTAATCTCTTATTATTCAGGTAACTTTTATGCGGGTACTAAATATGCAATATACCTGACAATATTATTAACACTAGCTTTTGGTTATGCGCTCTATACCACAGGAAGATCTGCTTTTATTGATCCTTATCCTATTCTCGTGTTAGATAGAAAACGAAATTTATTGTATACATGGGAAAATAAAAAGGTTTATGTTGCACGATATAATAATGTTGGGTATGCCACTCCAAGTAATAATTTATTTATAAAGCTATTTACATTTGATGCAACTAAAAATCAGTTGGAAACATTGTTATTTCAACCCAATGCATCCGAGCACAGTAGTATATTTTTAAGTGAAAAATATGAAAACAATGCATTTATTAGTTTTATTAACGCCTATATGCAAAAAGGACGAGATGCAATTACCGAGAAAGATTTTGAGTGTGAGCCACTAAAGTTTTATTTTGGCAGTTACGAGCCTCCTGCCGATGTTGATATACAAATAGAAAAGACATTGGAACAATTGGACAAAGAGAATAATAATGCGTAGGGTGTCATAAGTAAAAATACAACGCTATTTTGTGAGTGACACAATGAACGACGCTCTAATTTTTGGGATAATGATAGACCTTCCCCAATAGGAGAACAATTAAAAGAATATATTAATAACTTTGAACAGTATGAGAAGATTGGAATTATTGAGTTGCAAGAATTTTATAATCTGTTTTATACCGCGAAAATGACTCAAGAAGAAATACCGGGGCGGAAAATCCGGTTATCTTTTGAATTCACTAATTTTACACCGGGTATTTCTGAGATTTATTTTCACTTTGTTACGCAGGTTGGAAACCATAGTGGCATGGCGACGCAAATCAAAACGGCATACTCCGCCTATGTTCTGAACACACGAAAAGATCTCTTAGAAATGAGTCAACAATTGAAAGTGGCAAGTGAAAAAGGTCAGTGGAACCCTGAAACGGGGATATTTAAATTTAGCGTGGAAGTACAATCTAAAATGGTGAATACCTATTCTGCCTTTAGAAATGAAAATAGCCGTATGGGTATTGAAGATTTATATTGGTATTATCAAGTTAATGATCAATTAAAAACGCCACTGCGTTATTTAGATTGGAGTGGTGAGGCTCAAGAAAATAATACGGTAATGGGGTTTATTAACAGTGAGAATATTTAATGAGTATTTTTTTTAATCCTGCTAAGCACCCTCATCGACTAAAGCCACAGCCTTTGGGGGAGCAGGGCGAGCGCTACACTGAAGATTGGCCAATGTCAGAATTGGATTTTCTAGAAACAGTCGATAAACAGCAGTGTATTTTGGTTAACAAGGATATTCGACGTCGCGATGCGTTCGCATTTCCGGGATTTATTTCTGGAATCATTGCATTTGTTATGTTTTTTCACTTTGTTTTTATGGATCATTATAAAAGCTATACAAATTTTAATAAACGACTTCAAACCTATACGTTGGAATATAGAGCCTTATATGAAGATAAAACACAAAGAGATAAGCTACCTACATTTGTTGTTGATAAATATGCCCCCTACTTTGATCAAGAAAAACTATCCTTAGTCGATTATTTTCATGTTTACTTTGATGGCTATATTACAACAACCCCTTATTTAGAGACATTTCTTTCTTCTATTTTATTATTGATTTTATTTCTCTTTATTGTTGTGGGGGGCTATCAGTCCTTTTTCAAAAAGCCGCGTAATTTGGTTTTTGATCGCGAAAAAAATTTAGTGTATACGTGGCATGGTGGCAGGGTTTTTGTCGCACGCTATCCGGAGGTGGGTGTTGGTAAAATCGGTAAAATGATTGCCATCCAATTATTTGGTTTTGATAAGCGCAAACAATCATTGGTCACTGAATTGTTCTTTCCCAATGTGTATGTGTATTCGGTTTACCATACCAGCACGGATTACCACGACCAGCGTTTTATTAACTTTATCAATACCTATATGCATGAAGGCCGTGATGCGCTGATTCAGTCAAACTATTACCGAAAAAAACCGAAAGTCTTTTTTGGTAAAAACCCACTGCCTGCTGATTTTGAGCAACAGGTCGAACAGATTTTAGCAAAGCTTGATCAGGAGAAAAAACGCAATGCGTAGTCTTGTGAACGGCAGAAAACTCATTTTAAAAAATGATACGACGAATACAGGTGGTACTGTGCTGACAGCTTCTTCTCTCGCCAAGCAAACTCAAGGTATAGCTTGAGTGGGTGACTCGGTTTATTGTCCTTTATGTAAAAAAACGGCGCTATCATTGAAGGCAATAGCTTAATGAATATTAAGGGTATCCCTGTCGCATTAGAAGGTCATAAAGCCGCTTGTGGATGTTCTCAGTGGAATGATAATAATATTGCAAAACTTGATGTTAAACACTATGGAAAAATGGTCGCACGTTCAGGAGGGCAATCATGGAGCTAAGATATAAATTAAGTGATTATAATGAACCACTTCTGCAAACAGAAACGTCAAAAATGCCACTTAAACAAATGGAAGTGATCCAATTTATTGATAAGATCGACAATGTTAATTTAACAATAGGGCAAGCATTTTATAATGCCAGAATTATGTTGTTACTCCCGATTGCAGTGACTTTCTTGATATCATTTTTATATGGTGTAAATGTGATTTATATTGATCCGTGGAAAAAAACTGAAAAATTATTTTTAGAAGTATTAGAAAATAGAGAAAAAAAAGATAATGAGTTATTTTTTTTTAAAGATAAAAAAAAATCACCTGCTTATGGATCTGAATATTTGGATGGGAAGAGCTTACCTTTTAGCTCATACTTAGATTATAGATATTTCAGTGGTTCAACTATAAAAAGTAATAAATTGATTTTTGATTTACTAATTTTACTTGTTCAGTTGCTGACCTCTGTTGTTTTATTTTTATGGATATTTTTAATGAAAAATAGGCCACCATTAATCTGCGATAGAGAAAAACAGTTATTCTATACGTGGGACATGAAAATGAATGTCTATGTGGCTAAGTATACACAAATTGAATTTGCGGATATTCGCCCTACGTTGACTTTATTTTTATATCGGGTCGACAATCAAGGGAATTTAGCGACACAGAAATATCTGCCCAACTTAACGCTATTTAGCTACCTTGGTGGTGGGAGTGATAATGATAAAGCGTGGGGGTTAGGTTATATCACCAAATACTTATTTAATGGATTGACGCCATTAGCGGAAGCTGACTACACAAGAAAACGCTGTCGTTTATTTAGGGATGCGCCAGTTCCATCAGACCTTGAACAGCAAATCAAAGAGCAAGTAACCAAAGTGGATAAAATATTACCGCAAGATGAAGTGATGGAAGCGCACTTGGCGGAATGCATTCGCCAATCAATATAAAATGAAAATAGAAAATTTTTTTAGCTTTTAAAGGATTTCTAATAATGCGCAGCACAGTTAACGGTCGTAAAATCATTCTAAAAAATGATACGACGAATACGGGAGGCGTGGTGCTGACAGCTTCCTCTCTCGCCAAGCAAGCCCAAGGCGTCGCTTGTGTGGGCGACTCGGTTTATTGTCCTTCGTGTAAAAAAACAGGCACTATCGTTGAAGGCGATAGCTTAATGAAAATTAACGGTATTCCTGTTGCACTTGAAGGTCACAAAGTCGCTTGTGGCTGTTCAGGTGGCTGTGTGTTGGTCTCTGTGGGGTAAGTGTGGACATTATTTTAATTTGTCCTAACTCATCTAATCACGGTGTTCAACCTCTTGCCGACAACAGTGGTGGTGAAGGAACTCAGCTGAGCAATCTACCAGTTTGTAGATCCTTTAACGCCTACTGAGTCAGATATTCGTTTTAATTTAGCAGGGCAAGTTAGAAAAGTACCTGAAAGACAACGACCGGAATTAGCCACGCTTACTTCAGCTGTCAATGCCGTACCGACATCCATAGCAGGCGCGGCTTTAAAAAATACTTTTGGAAAAGGTTAATAATGAAATTA
>NZ_JBKQGZ010000051.1:0-5499 GCF_050487165.1 Providencia sp. Me31A | reverse complement strand
ATGGACTCGGTTACTGAGTTTAAATCCGTGTCTGAAAATGTGTCACAGCAAGTTAGACAGAGTGTGAGCCGTGAAATACAACAAATGAATGTCGGGCAATTACTGGGCGATCAAACAGCGGCAACGTATGAGTCCATTGAAAAAACCGCGTCACTGATTAAGCAACAAGCGGATGTGATTAATCAAGAAACCTTTTCAGCGAGAGAAACGCTTCTTCATGAGTACCGGCAATTAAAAAATCGATTTTGGTGGTTTATTGGCGCAGGCGTTATTTTTGCCGCCGGTTTAACCGTGTTTAATTCGTGGTATTTCAATCAGCAGATAGAGGTACTTAAAGCGAACCAAAATGTGATATACCGAGATCAACTACATTTAAAACAACAAATTGAAAAATTAGTCGATAAGCCAAAGAGCCTCAATAACACCAGTAAAAAACAGGACGTTTTCTAACGCAGGGCAAGCCCTTTGTTCAATCCTGAAATGGACACAAAATTTTTGAGTCCATTTCAGGATTCTAATCTTTGGTTTTTAAGTGTTTCAGTATCTTTTTTCCCTGAAATTAAAAAATGTTAAAAACGGCCTCAAACGCTCTATAAACCGTTCTAAACTTTCAGGGTGGATTTGGGTGTTACGGGGTGTTTTTAGTGCTTAAAATTGATTGTAGGCGTTTTGATGGTTATAAACGGGCTGTTTTAGACACTAAACTTGCCCGTTTAACATAATGGGTCTTATGGGTATCAGTTATTCCATTTCATCGAATATATGTGCAGCAGTGTAATAAACACTTTGATCAAAACGTCTTTCTGGACTTAATTTGTTCTGACCACCATTTAAAATTATTTCTTTCAGGATGGAAGGTGGTAACTTTGGCTTAGATCTTCTTGGGTGATCCATGTATGTTCTTGTAACTTTTCCGTTCAAAGAAAACTCCTTGTCACTTTGATATCCAAAGTTCATATCTGTATAGATTCTATCTATATGTGTTTTATTTTTACTTGCTATTTCATAAATAATTCTGGTTAGTCTAGCAGATGACCTCATTAGTCTACTTGCAGAAGAGCTATTATTAGATGATCTGTCGATAAATGTTCTACATAAAGCAAAATCACTCCATATAAAAATATCAAATGCATTCTTATCTAAAATTGGTGTTTTCCCTTTAGTTTTCCATATCGGTTGCATTAGGAATGGTGACTGATATTTATTAAAATTCAATTGAAATTTATTTAGGCATTTTATTATCTCTTCTCTCTTGGATAAAACTTCAGTTTCATTACTCCAGTGCTGTATGTTCTCACATGTTTTTTCGAATATATTTCTTATTTCTTTGAATTCATCTTTGCATGAATGCATTATACCTAATGCACAATATGATGTGCTTGCTGGTCTTATTACTATTTCAGAGCCCCACTCGCTTTCCTTATCATTGTATGTTGTATTATCAGGGACTACGGTTAGCTTTATTTCTAAAGCTCTTAAGTAATCATTTCCTTTCTTTATTACTAAATCAATTCCGCGAATATCATCATATGCATATTGTTGATATGGTTCATATTTGCTCTCAAATGAAAAAGTTAAATCATCATTTTTTATTTTTGTATTAAATATAAAATCAAAAGAAACCTCTTTAGCTTTTACTTTTAAATTTTCATCTAAGTAGAGATAGATTGGCTTAATGTTGTTATCTCTCATGTAGCATGCTAATGAAGCTGGGAATGAACTATTAAACTGATTCTTACCCCACAAGTCACAGTCTTTTCTGTTTGTGTTTTTTAAACCATAAAGAGATTCTTTTTTGTTCACTTTTTTACCTTTGGACGTCTATTTATTGACGTCTTTTGATCATGAGCTTAGTATCAACATATGGATATGATAATGAGTTTTGAGTGTTATGAGAATAATTGATCTTTTTAGTGGTTGTGGTGGGCTTTCTCTTGGGTTTCAAAAGGGAGGTAATGAGATTATTGGAGCTTATGATTTTTGGGAGCCTGCCATTGAGTGCTACAGAGATAACTTTAGCCACCCAATAACAAAATTAGACTTGAGTAACGTTGATTATGTAGTCAAAGAGCTTGCTGGTTTTGAGTTTGATATGATTATAGGTGGCCCTCCGTGTCAAGATTTTAGTCATGCAGGGCTAAGGGTTGAGGGAGACAGGGCGAATCTAACATTATCATTTTCAGAAATTATAAAAATAATAAAACCAAAATGGTTTGTTATGGAAAATGTGGATCGTGCATTGAAAAGTAGTACATATTCAGTAGTTAGACAAATATTTAAAGAATCTGGGTATGGTTTAACGGAAGTTGTTTTAGATGCTAGTAAATGCGGTGTTCCTCAAAAAAGGAAAAGGTTATTTGTCATTGGATGTTTAGGTGCTGATGATGATTTTATCATGGATGATATAAATAAAAATTTATCAAAAACAAGTATGACTGTAAGGGATTATTTTGGTGATGAACTTGGGGTTAGTTATTACTATAGGCATCCAAGGAATTATAATAGGAGAGGCGTATTCTCTATAGATGAACCTGCGCCGACAATCAGAGGTGTTAATAGGCCAATACCTGATGGTTATACTGGTCACTCTGGCGATCCCGTTAGCGTATCTAATAATGTAAGACCATTAACCACATTGGAACGAGCTCGAATACAAACATTCCCTAAGAATTTTAAGTTCAAAGGATCAAAAACAAACATGGAACAAATGATTGGGAATGCTGTACCAGTTGAGCTAGCTAAATATGTAGCTATAACCATAAATAATCATATAAAGAATAACTCTATCAAAATGGTTTATTACAAAGATAATTTCAGGGTATGGTTAAATTCAAATAAAAAACTAACTAGAAAATCTTTAAATGATGTTATTTCAAGGTTTAATAGGGCGACATCATTTTTTGGTGATGATTTTATTGATTTTAATAATTATCAAATTGACGAAATATTAATGAAGCTAGAAAGAAATGTATCATTCAATAAATTGAGTGTTAGCCTAAAATCTCAATTAAGGCGTTCTTTTCGGCTATATCATGAGTTTGTTAACGATAGCGATACTCAGCGTAATGAGATAAGTCTTGAGGTTGCGTAACATTCATTGTATCTTTTCTTAAAAGAAAAACCGCCGTAAGGCGGTTTTTCTAAAAGTTGGTTTATTGAGCTTGCCGGCTCATTAAACCGAGGTAACAGGGTCTGAACACCACTGAAACCAAATTCTGTTCTGATAGTTTAGCCGTTATTGCGGTGACACTTCAAGGATTTCAGCGAAATAATTCATTCTCCCTGTTACCAATGGCTATCGCCAGTGGCGTTTTTACGTGTCTGTCAGGGTTGGATTCAAGAGAACAGTTACCTGAACAGGCGTGATAGTCGGGCTAAACGGGGAGTTCGTGCAGATAGCCCAGCTTGGAGCGAACCACCTAAACAAGCGCAGTGCCGGTACAGGGAAGCTGAGAGATAGCGCCCCCAAAGACAGAAAGAGCGGATTAAAACCGGCTGTAAACTTGTAAGGTGGGAACAGGAGAGCGCACGAGGGAGCCGTCAGAGGGAAACTTCTGGCATCTTTAGAGTCCTGTCGGGTTTCGCCTATCTTGACTAGAGCACCGAAAATCAGTCGATTTTTGTGAAGCTCGTCAGGAGGGCGGAGCCTATTGTAAAAGGGCTACTCCTTTTCTAGCTTTGCGCTCAGTTGTTGGTGTAGTGATTCTGCCCGTTCGTGGAGTTCTTCGCACAGATTGGTTTCTGCATCGAGATTATTTGAATCCAGTTCATTGAGCTTTTCGAGTAAAAGCAGACTTTGTGATTGGAGAAATTTAGCCATATTGAGGACGGCTTTTTCTTGTTTGGTCATTTATCGGATTGTTCCTTGTCACGTTCTTGGAGTTTTTGATTAAATAGTGTGAATGATTGAATGAGTCTTTCTGGGTCATAGTTGGGCTTTCCGGTCACCTTATCGACTAATCCTGATTGAGTGAGCATCCCCGCAGAGAGGAACATCTGATGATTGCGCTCGCGACGTTTTTTCTTATTGGAGATGCGTTCTTGTACAGCCCGTCGTTGCGCGGTTTCTTGCCGTTGTAATTCGTTCTTTTCGGCCGTGGCGAGTACATGGAGTTGTTTTTGCTCTAATGATGTCCGGTTTTCGATATCCAGTAGTCGGATAATTTCCCTTTGTCGCGTTGTTTGTTCCTTGAACTTGCGAATCAATCCCATCCTTTTGGCGACCCATTCAATATTCGTTGTGCGCATTCTTCACCTCGATTTTTCATTTTTAGCCTTTCTATTAAATCAGAATTCCGTCTATACTGCCAATGGACACTATAGTATATAGCGCACTTATATGTTTCTGCCTACGGCGAGAAACGTGCGCCCTTGCAGGGGGCTAAAACCAGAAATGGCGACCTACCATTTTAGTGTAAAGTTTGGTGCAAAAGGACGTGGTGGCGCGCATGCCGATTACATCACTCGAGAGGGACGATATCAGCATCGAGGCGATCTTGTGCATGTTGAGCATGGGAATATGCCAGCATGGGCAAAAGAGGAGCCTCAGCATTTCTGGCAAGCAGCCGATCAGTTTGAGCGAAAAAATGGCTCGGCATACCGTGAGTTTGAAATAGCGCTCCCCCGAGAATTGAACAGTGAGCAGCAAATTGGGCTGGTTCGTGAGTTTGTTAACCGTGAATTGGGCGAGCGTCATGCTTACACGTTAGCGATCCACAATCCCACCGCTAGTATTGACGGAGGGGAACAGCCGCATGCGCATGTGATGATGAGTTTACGCGTGAATGACGGTATAGATCGCGCGCCAGACCAATATTTTAAACGGTTTAATGCGAAATACCCTGAGCGAGGCGGAGCACAAAAGGATTCAGGGCATAGCTTAACGTTAACTGAACAGCGCGAGGCGCTGGTTGATTTGCGTGAGCGTTGGGCTGATACCCATAATCGTTATGTTGAAAATTTAGGAATTGAAAACGCCCACGTAGATCACCGTTCACTGGCTGATCAAGGTATAGAACGATTGCCAGAATATCACTTGGGATTTGAAGCGTCAGGACGACTCACGGACGAGGATAAACTCAGTCTAAAACAGCTTCGGGAGCAGTCTGATATTGAGCGATATGGGCAAGAGCAAATACAGTATATCGATTTTCATGATGAAAAATGGCTCTCCGAGTATAAGCAAGCGATGGAGCATTACCGAGAACGCTTTGAGCAAAGTTTTATCGCAGATTTAAAACAGGATATAGCTGAAAAAAAACAGGAGATAGAGCGTAGCGTTATCAAAGAAAAAACTATTGAACGGGAACGAGGGTTTGGTTATGGCGATTAGTACAGATCAAAAAATTTTAGGATTGGTGTTATTTGCTGAAACTCAGCAAAAAGAGTTGTCTAAAGCGATAGAGACCATGATGGACTCGGTTACTGAGTTTAAATCCGTGTCTGAAAATGTGTCACAGCAAGTTAGACAGAGTGTGAGCCGTGAAATACAACAAATGA
>NZ_JBKQGZ010000050.1:0-5781 GCF_050487165.1 Providencia sp. Me31A | reverse complement strand
ATGGACTCGGTTACTGAGTTTAAATCCGTGTCTGAAAATGTGTCACAGCAAGTTAGACAGAGTGTGAGCCGTGAAATACAACAAATGAATGTCGGGCAATTACTGGGCGATCAAACAGCGGCAACGTTTAAGTCCATTGAAAAAACCGCGTTACTGATTAAACAACAAGCGGATGTGATTAATCAAGAAACCTTTTCAGCGAGAGAAACGCTTCTTCATGAGTACAGGCAATTAAAAAATCGATTTTGGTGGTTTATTGGCGCAGGCGTTATTTTTGCCGCCGGTTTAACCGTGTTTAATTCGTGGTATTTTAATGAACAGCTAGAGGTACTTAAAGCGAACCAAAATGTGATATACCGAGATCAACTACAGTTAAAACAACAAATTGAAAAATTAGTCGATAAGCCAAAGATCCTCAATAACACCAGTAAAAAACAGGACGTTTTCTAACGCAGGGCAAGCCCTTTGTTCAATCCTGAAATGGACTCAAAGTTTTTGAGTCCATTTCAGGATTCTATGTTTTTAATAAAAATTAAAATATAAAAGGTCATAGATATGAAAATGATAGATAAATTGTATAGTCATGCGGTGTCATTATTAGCCCGTAAGGACTATACCAACGGTGAAATGCGGAGAATTTTGAGTCAATTGACGGAGGATTCTATTGATGTTGAAGCGACTCTCTGCAATCTACGAAATGAAGGGTACATAAATGACCAGCGTATAGCTGAAAATATGCTGTCTCGTTTTTTAAGAAAACAGTATGGGATCACCAGAATTCGACTCGAGCTTCGTCAAAAGGGTATTGCGAGAGAAATTACTGAAAACTTAATTAATTCTCTCGATATTGATTGGTTTGAGATGGCATCAGAGAGTCGAATTAAAAAATTTGGTGAAGATTTACCTATCGAACCGAAGGAGAAAGCGAAGCAGATTCGATATCTCCAAAGTCGAGGTTTTTCGATGGATGTAATTATGGAGTCACTCTCACCAAAAACGGATTCATATTGAGCTAATCATTGTTTGAAAAGCAATCATTTTAATTTCTATTGAGTTATCAATTAGTAGATATCAAGTTCACCGTCTATCAAATGAATTATCCACAGAAAATGTGGATGTTTTAGCTGATAGAGTGCTTTTTTGGGATGAAATTAAAAGATGTTAAAAACGGTCTCAAACGCGCCATAAAACGTTCTAAACTTTCATGGTGCATTTGGGTGTTATGGTGTGAGTTTAGTGCTTAAAATTGATTGTAGGCGTTTTTATGGCGATAAATGGGCTATTTTGGACAATAAACTCGCCCGTTTAACATAATGGGTCTTATCGGAACCTAATTTGTAATAGCAAAGTTATAATGTCCGCTCTATGGTGATAATTACAGAATTTTTTTAACCACCTTAGATTTCAAAAATATATAGGAAAATATAATGGCGAATTTAATCTATTTAAAGCTAACAGGGAAAAATCAAGGTTTAATATCAAAAGGTTGCTCAACACGTGAATCAATCGGTAATAAGTATCAAGAAAGTCATAAAGACGAAATTCTTATTTACTCTTTTGATCATGATATTTTTAGATTGCAAAATGTGAGTCATTCTCCAGTAACTATCACTAAACCCGTGGATAAATCTTCACCATTATTGGGAGTGTGTATTTCAGATAATGAACTTGTTGAATGTGATTTCACATTTTATAGAACGAGCGAAAGCGGCGGACAAGAAAAGTTTTATACAATAAAGTTAACAAAAGCGAGTATAAAGAACGTGTCTCTTCATTTTCCTAACTCGTTAACACATGAAGACGCCCAACCTTATGAAAGTGTTACAATTGATTATGAAAGCATTACATGGTCGCATGTAATAGCTGGAACGTCAGGCTATAGCATTAAGAGTGATAACAATATTTAAAAATATACTATTTAAGGTGCTAAGCACCTTAAATAGATTAAAAAATATCAGGCGGCGGCTCTGTATCTTCAGAAAATGAAATATTTTTCACTCCGTTATATTCATATACGCTTATTACAAATGATTTTCTTTCGTTCTCTACAGACCTATATCGATATAAACCTTCACTATCAAATTCTTCTGCTGGCGCTCTATCTACTTCTAAAGAGGACATTAAATACGATTCTAATCCATCTCTGACAGACTCAACTTCAGAAAATGGAATATTAGAATAAGTAATTCCTGAGCCGCCCTCAGTAAACCTATCAAATGAACGATAACTATAGTGAGAAGCATATTCTTTAAAAGGTGCGTTCCTGACTAGATTATCTACCAATACATAGGAATATATATAATTATGTAATCCTATGGTTCTGCTTGGAGAAAGTAAGACAAATAAATAGCAAAAAACAAAAAAAATCAAAAAATAACAAACTTTTCTTTTTTTCATGATGATTCTAATTACCTAAATGGATTAAAGCGGCTCAAATGGTAAGAGTGGATATATTGAGCGGGTGAGAAAGGCTCTACTTTTCCATTGTTTAATCGAAGATTAATCGGTTTGATTGTTTTCAAAAAGTAAGGTAAGTCTTTTTTGTATGGTTTAGAGTTAGGGTAAACTAGCGGATCAGGGAATATCCAAGGGCGTAGCTCCCTATTTTTAAAATTCCCAATTGAGCCGTAGTGTTCCCAAATTCTGATGGCTTTATCTTTTGAAGCTATTTTAAGTAATGGTTTATAATTCCTTGGCTCGTATATTTTATAAAAACCCAATAAATTGGATATAATATCTTCACCACTAAATCCACTATCGTTCATTAAAATCCCACCATAGAACCAATTACTTTGCAATGTCTCAAAGTGCATTGTCATATCTAACATAATAGCTAAAGCAATTGATTTTTTATCTTCGGAATTCAGCCCTCTCTTGACTAACCATTTAGCTGTTTTTGCAGCCGTATACCCAAAGTTAGCCATTTTTTGCTTATACTCAACAACAAAATGTGTTTTAAATAACGGGGTTGTCATTAGTGAA
Organism: Providencia sp. Me31A; assembly: GCF_050487165.1. NCBI lineage: Bacteria > Pseudomonadati > Pseudomonadota > Gammaproteobacteria > Enterobacterales > Morganellaceae > Providencia > Providencia sp. Me31A. The sequence goes on along the minus strand of NZ_JBKQGZ010000050.1, from coordinate 2,799 downwards.
GGAAATTGATTAAAGAGGTCACGAGATACGTTTTCCCCTTCCATCTGAGCTTTTAAGTTAATAGCGTCAGTACCTTGAGCGTGATTTTCATCAATCCATCCGATTTCATCCGAATAAATGAGTTTCTCCCTTTCTATATCATCGAGACTAGCCATTTAAATGTCCTTATATTATCCAATAAAATGATGTCAACATAAGGCAAATATTAACACAGACAACGCTGAGAACGACCAAAGCTTATTTTTATAGATTGGTAAAACACTTAGCTAAAGATTACTCTCAATTTCTTGAAGTTAAGTTATGGATTGTAAATGCGGCATGAGCGTTAGTGACTTCGTTTATAAAAAATACGCACATTTGAAAATAATTGTTCACTCTATCAGGTTGATCGGATAGGCTAATGCCACGAAAAGAAAAAACCGCCTTTCGGCGGTTTTTCTTAAAGGTTGGTACTTTGAGTTGGGGAACTCATGGTACCGAGGTAACAGGGTCTGAACACCACTGAAACCAAATTCTGTTCTATCAGTTTAGCCGTTATTGCGGTGACACTTCAAGGATTTCAGCGAAATAATTCAGAACCCCCTGTTACCAAAGGCTATCGCCAGTGGCGTTTTTACGTGTCTGTCAGGGTTGGATTCAAGAGAACAGTTACCTGAACAGGCGTGATAGTCGGGCTAAACGGGGAGTTCGTGCAAATAGCCCAGCTTGGAGCGAACCACCTAAGCAAGCGCAGTGCCAGTATAGGGAAGCTGAGAGATAGCGCCCCCAAAGATGGAAAGAGCGGATTAAAACTGGCTGTAAACTTGTAAGGTGGGAACAGGAGAGCGCACGAGGGAGCCGTCAGAAGGAAACTTCTGGCATCTTTAGAGTCCTGTCGGGTTTCGCCTATCTTGACTAGAGCACCGAAAATCAGTCGATTTTTGTGAAGCTCGTCAGGAGGGCGGAGCCTATTGTAAAATGGCTACTTCTTTTCTAGCTTCGCGCTCAGTTGTTGGCGTAGTGACTCAGCTTGTTCATGGAGCTCTTCGCATAAGTTGGTTTCTGCATCGAGATTATTTGAATCTAGCTCATTGAGCTTTTCGAGTAAAAGCAGACTTTGTGATTGAAGAAATTTAGCCATATTGAGGACGGCTTTTTCTTGTTTGTTCATTTTTCGGATTGTTCCTTTTCGCGTTCTTGGAGTTTTTGATTAAACCGTGTGAATGATTGAATGAGTCGTTCTGGATCATAGTTGGGTTTTCCCGTCACTTTATCGACTAAGCCAGATTGCGTTAGCATTCCGGCAGACAGAAACATCTGGTGATTGCGCTCGCGTCGTTTCTTCTTGTTGGCAATGCGTTCTTGTACAGCCCGTCGTTGCGCGGTTTCTTGTCGCTGTAATTCGTTTTTTTCGGCTGTTGCGAGTACATGGAGTTGCTTTTGCTCTAATGATGTCCGGTTTTCGATATCCAGTAGTCTGATAATTTCACGTTGCCGCTCCGTTTTTTCGTTGAATTTGCGAATCAATCCCATGCGTTTGGCGATCCATTCAATATTCGTTGTGCGCATTCTTCACCTCGATTTTTCATGTTTAGCCTTTCGATTAAATCAGAATTCCGCCTATACTGCCAATTGACACTTTAGTATATAGCGCACTTATATGTTTCTGCCTACGGCGAGAAACGTGCGCCCTTGCAGGGGGCTAAAACCCAAGATGGCGACCTACCATTTTAGTGTAAAGTTTGGTGCAAAAGGACGCGGTGTAGCGCATGCGGATTACATCACTCGAGAGGGAAAATATCAGCATCGAGGCGATCTTGTGCATGTTGAGCATGGGAATATGCCTGCATGGGCAAAAGCCGAGCCTCAGCATTTCTGGCAAGCTGCAGATCAGTTTGAGCGAAAAAATGGCTCTGCGTACCGTGAATTTGAAATCGCGCTCCCTCGAGAACTGAACAGCGAGCAGCAAATTGGGCTGGTTCGTGAGTTTGTGAGCCGTGAATTGGGCGAGCGTCATGCTTACACATTGGCGATCCACAACCCCACCGCCAGTATTGACGGCGGAGAACAGCCTCACGCACATGTGATGATGAGTTTACGCGTAAATGATGGCATAGATCGCGCGCCTGACCAGTATTTTAAACGGTTTAATGCGAAATACCCTGAACGTGGCGGAGCGCAAAAGGATTCAGGGCATAGCTTAACCTTGAGTGAGCAACGGGATGCGCTGGTTGATTTGCGTGAGCGTTGGGCTGATACCCATAATCGTTATGTTGAAAATTTAGGGATTGATCAGGCTCGAATAGATCACCGTTCGCTAGCTGATCAAGGAATTGAGCGATTGCCGGAATATCACTTGGGATTTGAAGCGTCAGGACGACTGACGGATGAGGATAAACTCAGTCTAAAACAGCTTCGGGAGCAGCCTGATATTGAGCGATATGGGCAAGAGCAAATGCGGTATATCGATTTTCATGATGAAAAATGGCTCTCCGAGTATAAGCAAGCGATGGAGCATTATCGAGAACGCTTTGAGCAAAGTTTTATCGCAGATTTAAAACAGAATATAGCTGAACAAAAACAGGAGATAGGGCGTAGCGTTATCAAAGAAAAAACCATTGAACGGGAACGAGGGTTTGGTTATGGCGATTAGTACAGATCAAAAAATTTTAGGATTGGTGTTATTTGCTGAGACTCAGCAAAAAGAGTTGTCTAAAGCGATAGAGACCATGATGGACTCGGTTACTGAGTTTAAATCCGTGTCTGAAAATGTGTCACAGCAAGTTAGACAGAGTGTGAGCCGTGAAATACAACAAATGA
>NZ_JBKQGZ010000049.1:0-6083 GCF_050487165.1 Providencia sp. Me31A | reverse complement strand
TGGGAAGTTTGATAAGACAGGTGGAGCTATTTCTGGTGATGTGACTTTCAGTAAGAACGCAATTAAGTCGACTAAAGGGACGCACACCTTGCCTGCCAAATCTGGCACGCTAATACAATTTGGTGATAGTGGTGTTGGAGTTAGCTTGGTTCAATCCTCTGAAAACCACACATCAACAGAGCTTGGCTGTGGTTTTTATGCTATGCCAGGTCATGCAACTAATAACCCATGGGGGGGTAATGGGTTCGCATATGCCATTAATGTCCGCGCCGAAGGTTATGGATTCCAAATTGGTAAAACAACAGGAAGCAAAAGTTTATCTTTTAGAACTTTAGATAATGGTGAGTTTTCGCCGACTTCAGTGCTGTACTCAACGTTAAACACAACAAAAGACTCAAACGGCAACTTAAAAGCCGCATCCCCGATTGTTAAAGTATTTGCTGATCACATTGAGACTAACGAAGAGTCAGAAGGCGTTGAAATGGAGCACCTTGGTGTAGGGCACTATTTAATCAAAGGCGTTGTCGGTTTTAATGCAGATGGTGCATGGGGTATCAATAACGGCTTTGTCATTCCTCAAGACCATAACGGTAAAAACATGGTTCTCATTGATTACGAGGTGAGACCTGATGGTGACATTGAAGTTTTTGTTTTCCACCAACAGAACGCAGATATGCCAGAACGTTTCCAGAACAAGCGCATTAAGCACTTTGATGAAGAAGGCGTGCCTGTTTATTTTGAAAACTACGAGCCTTGTGACGTACACGAATCGCGCTGGATAGATATGCGTGTCGAAATGCCACCTAACTCTATCTACAATCAAAAGCAAGCTGAAGCTGAGAGACTCGCTAAGATAGAAGCAGAGCGATTAGCGCAAGAAGAAGCTAAACGTGCAGCAGAGGAAGCGGAAAGGGTAGAGCAGGAAGCTGAGGAACGTAAACAATATGGCCTTGATGAAAATAGTGTATTGCTGTAATTAGGTGCAAAAAAGCCGCATTATTGCGGCTTCACTTACTATACGCATTCAGTAGTTCTTGAATACTAACATCAAGAATGTTAGCTATCGCGAATAAGTCATCGATGTATATTGATAACTCACCACTTTCATATTGTATATATTTTTTTTCAGAGGCTGTTAAGCCTTTTGCTATTTCTTTGGTTGAAATATTTTTAGCTAACCGCTTATTTTTTATAAGGCTGCCGATTGCTTTATTTCCCATATCCCTCTCAATCAGTCCAGTTGCAAAGTAAGTTAGTTAGGGTGAGAGGGTATTTTACAAAAAATAATACAGGCTTCAAACGAAACAAGGCTAAGCAAGTATTTTATAAACAGAGCAACAATAAAAACTAATGCGCCAGCTCGAGTGGTTGGCGCATCTAGATCGCTAATCAAACAACGAAGATAACTTTTCATGCCAAGCGTCGAGAATTTCGCGTTTTTCTCTCAAATAATCATATCTATCATAGTGTTTTTTAGACACTCCTGGTCTTTTATGGTTTTGTACCATATCTCTCATTTCTGAGCTTATCCCCATTTCCCCAGCCAATGTTTTAAATGTTCGTCTGATATCCCTTGGTGTAAATTTTTCAAACTCATTGCGTTTGCAAAATTTATTTAATTGTTTTGCGTATTCTGATGTTAATAAATGACCTTCCTGAGTATCAGCAGGAAATAGAAAACTAGATGTTGGGTATAACAATTCCTGAATATTTAAAATATCAATAGCAGGCTTAGTCAATGGTATTACGTGATAGTCCTCTGTTTTTGAAATATGCGGAGGTACTGTCAATGTATTATTCTTTTTATCCCAATTATCCCGAGTGTTGGCTATTATTTCCCATGGTCTTTGTCCTGCAGCATAAACACAGAATAAAAACAGTCGCGCGTAATCTGGGTTGATAGGGCATTCATTGCTTGGCTTATTAAATAACTCCAGCAAGTGCTTTAATTCATCCCATGACAGAAACCTATCTAATGCTTTGTCTGCACCTTTTTGTCTAGGGACAACAGCAACAGGGTTTCTATCCAAACCGTAAATAACCCGTTCGTTAATTTTTGCAGGATCGTTGTCAGCAAATAAGCCAAAATTAAACACAGCATGTAAATTAGCCCTAACTTTGTTTGAGCCAGCCAATGCGCCGCGATTAATAAATTCAGACAGTATTCTTTTTATATGATCGGGCGTAACATCTTTAGCAGCCATTGATGGGTTTATATGCTTGCTTTCTAAGACCTGATTTAGCCTATTTTGCGTTTTATCGTACGAACGCTTACCTTGTCGCTTCTGATCTTCAATGTAGTCGTCAAAGAGTTGTTTTACAGTTGCGTGTTCATATTTGATTTTTTCAGGCGACGATGATTCTGCGGCAGCAGCAACAGATTTTACAGCTGCATCAGCTAATGATAAATTTGGGTAGTCACCAAGAGATATGAATTTTTCTTTTCCATCTTTGAAGTAACGATAAACAAAAACCTTTCTTCCTGATGGATAAGTTTTAACACCTAAACGACCTGTACCTCTTGTTGCAGAAGCTTGCCATGTGTAGTAGGCAGATTTCTTGGGCTTCAATCCTCGTATTTTACTATCAGTGAGAAGCACACTAGCCATATTTAATATCCATTATGTAGGTCGGTTACGGGTCAAGTAACGGGTCAAGTAATGACGAAATGATATGAAACTAGGTGAAATCATGCAAGCTATATAAATCCTTAAAAATCAATTAGATGAAATCTTATGAAATCACATAAAACTCAATGAAATCAAGCTGTAACGCCCTTCTAAGCCGTAGGTCACAGGTTCGAATCCTGTAGGGCGTACCATTTCGAAGTCAATGGACATCAACCGATGTCTTTTTTTATGCCTAAAATTCAGTGAATTAGCTGATTTTAACCTTTCTTTGTTCAACTGACGTCTACCTATATCAACCTACATCAAGTAATATTTGTTGGTATATGCGTTGGTACATACAGGTTCAATGAATTCTTATACCAACACAAACTCATGGGAGTTCCTATATGGCACTAACAGATGTGAAGGTAAGAACGGCAAAGCCTGCCGATAAAGGATACAAACTCACTGACGGTGAAGGGATGCACCTTTACGTGCATTTTAATGGTTCTAAATACTGGCGGTTACAATATCGATTCGACGGAAAACAAAAAACATTAGCACTTGGCGTCTACCCTGAAATTTCTTTAGCGGATGCAAGACAGCGTAGAGATGAAGCAAAACGTCAAATAGCTAACAACATTGATCCTTCAGAACAGAAAAAGCTTGAGAAGATAGAACGTAAATCAGCGGTTAATAATACATTTCAAGCTGTAACCCTTGAATGGCACGAATATAAAAAGCCAAACTGGTCTAAAGGTTATGCTGAAGATTTGATGGAGTCATTTGAAAATGACATTTTTCCTGATCTAGGGAAAAGGCCAATTGCTGAAATTAAGCCACTAGAGGTACTCAGTACGCTGCGTAAACTAGAAAAAAGGGGAGTGCTAGACAAGTTACGTAAGATCCGTCAAGCATGTAACCAAGTCTTCAGATACGCTATTGTAACGGGTAAAGCTGAATATAACCCTGCTTCTGAACTTGCTAGCGCATTAACACCACCCAAAGCACAACACTATCCACATTTGCTTGCTAACGAATTACCTGAATTTCTTAATGCATTAAATCATTATTCAGGTAGCCCAATCACTCGGCTAGCAACTAAAATTCTGATGTTAACAGGCGTGAGAACTATAGAGCTACGTTTAGCAGAGTGGGGCGAGTTTGATTTTGAACGCTGTATTTGGGAGATCCCCAAAGAAAGAATGAAAATGCGCCGCCCACATCTTGTTCCATTATCGACTCAAGTCATCACTGCATTACGTGAAGTTCAAGCTATTACCGGACGTTATAAACTGGTATTCCCCGGTAGAAATGACATTACCAAGCCAATGAGCGAAGCAAGTGTTAATCAGGTTCTTAAACGTATTGGTTATCATGGAAAAGCAACTGGACATGGTTTTAGGCACACAATGAGTACTATCTTGCATGAGAAGGGATTTAATACGGCATGGATTGAGCTTCAACTTGCCCACGTTGATAAGAATACGATCCGTGGCACGTATAACCATGCTCAGTACCTTGAAAACAGAAGAGAGATGATCCAGTGGTATGCGGATTATATTGATGAGTTGGAGTGTGGGGTAGGGAATGTGATTAGTTTGAGTTTTAAGTAATGATTTTCATCTTTACCATAAAAGGTAAAGATGAAAATAGGTTTATTTTATATTTTCTTTGTGTTTTTCATAAATACTTATTTTTTTTGATTCAAGTATTTTCATTATAGATGCTTTTATTTTATTTATTTTACTGTTAGATGAACCTTTCCCATTGAACGATTTAAAATCAATCACTAGCTCCGCTGTTTCTACTTTTCTAGATGAAAATTCAGGGAACTCATAGGATATTTTACATTCTGCATTATATCCAATATCTTCCATTGTATAACTTGCAACTAGTTTAGATATTTTTAAATTCGGATGTAACTTTTTGTTAGTAAAAAAAATTGACTCACTTAAGGTTCCTTTTAATTTTAATTCATCAATATTTTTTTCTAGCCATTTTAAATCATCCGGAAAACTATTTGATGAATCAGGGTAAAAATCAACATCAATGATTTTTTGATAATAAAATTCATTTTGAAAGTGTGATTTTGCAATATCTTCTAAAAAAGCTATTCTTCCTGAATTATTAAAATGATTGAATTGAATTTTAAGTATTTCAGAATCTTGCTTAATATGCCCTTGAGATTTTAAATGAACATTAAGGTTTTTGAGTATTTTTTCAGCAACTAATTTTGTTTCATTTGATGTATGATTTAAAGAAATATTAACCTCTATTTTTTCAGAGGATTGTTTTTTCTCAAGTTCTATTCTTCCAGAAAAATACTGTTCAACTTCATCCCAAGAATTCATTAGGTCAATTCGCTTTATGCTAAAATCTAGAGCTATTGAATCTTCATTGTCATCCTTGACATAAAATCCAGAGATATTTTCAACGCTATAATTACAAAAAGGATCATCAATCAACTCGTCTAAGTTGAGGTCATCGCCAATAGCATCAATTAATGTATCTTTAGAACTCCATTCTAAAGTTCGCATATTTACCTTAGAACTATGCTCTTTTGTTTTTATTTTTTCTTGTAATTCATTGAATTCTAAAGGGGTTATCAAGGACTTAATCAATAATGGAACTGTGTTGCTTTTATCGTCATTTGATACGAAAACACCACGCTGCCTTAAAACTGATTTGATATCAGATTTACTTATTTTATTTTGTGATAAGAGCGTTTTTAAATTATCACCACTAGGTAATACATTATTAATCATAGATTAGCCTCTAAATGTTTCATGAAATGAACCAACCTCAAAATTAATATCTTCACCAACTACTAATTTTAATCTATCAATGCTTTCCTTTGCACTAAGTTCATTAAAGTCGTTGAAAAAAAACCTAAGTTCTTTAGATATATCTGAAACTAAATTACGCGTACAAGATATAAGTCTTTCCAAACTATCAGCAGAAAAAGGTTCAGATGAAACTAAGCAAATGATTGGTTGTAAATTATTATTTCTTTCTATTACGAAAGGTAGGATTGGTGATGATATATATTCAACGGGTAATATCTTTCCGTAATATTTTTTATTGGGGCTGATTAAATTTAATGATGTTGGTGGGTAATAAAAATTTACATTTTCTATGCCATACTTTTTATTTATAAAAGTAATCCCGTCATATAGAAATGAAGCTCTTTTATTATCAATGACATGAATTATTCTAAACTTAAGATCGTTATTTATTTGTGAATTTTTTATCTTACTTAAAATATCTTGGTTGTTAGGGTCAGTATCGTTATTTATATAAAATAAAATACCAGAATCAACGTATTTATAACCACTGAGTTTATTAGGGTCTTCCCCGATCATGGTGGTCAGACTCAAAATCCCATATCTAAATTACCATAGTGAAACATCACTGCTGTTTTAAATCGTTCTTGATTTCGATAACCTCTTGCTTTGATCCTCAATAATCTAA
>NZ_JBKQGZ010000048.1:0-6446 GCF_050487165.1 Providencia sp. Me31A | reverse complement strand
TACTTCCAACACCTGTTTACCGAGTTACCAAAACGAAGTCCGAAAGATGATGTGTCGGATCTCATGCCATGGAACGTAGAAATCAGTGAGGTTGAGTAAAGCTTTACTGGTTCATTAAGCGCTTACCAACATTTTTAGGCCAAAATAGAGAGAGCTATCAAATTGGTTGGTTTTTAATTAATAGCAATAGTTATTTGTTAATCCTGAAAAGTACTCATGATGTTCTAAAATTACCTAAAGAATATTTACCATTAGACCATTTTGAAAGTGAATACGGTTATTTTTATAATCAAAAAACTGGTGAAGTTATTGGATTAGGTTTAGGTAAAGAAATTCATGACTTTATGGCTGGAGTACTTAAACCTCAATGGGCTAGTTTTAATGATTTTTTAGAGTTCTTCTTTGATATCTAAACTAAATTGCTAGAAGATCTTCAAATTTTCAGGCTTCTTCGTTTTTAAGAGTCGATCAACATGTGCAGCGTGTGCCGTATGGCGGTTAGCTGCGCTTGCTGTTGCTGGTTTTGCTGCCACTCGGGGTATAGCCCACGGTGTAATGGTGTTCTGTTTTTAGGGCTTTATTTATCGTATTTCTTGAGTATTCTTTTATAGTGTTATTTATTAAAGTTAATGATTCTCTGATAAAAAAACAAAAATGTGGGTAAACTTGAAAAAAAGCGCGTCGGGTTTTTAGTGTTCACCAAAACCGCTTAGCCAGCCAAATACTCTTTAAAAAATGATGTATATCAGCTAGTTGAAATTTTCATATAACACAGCAGTGTTGTAATACGCTCTATAATTCCATAGGGCTGATTGGTGGACTTAATCCGTATGGGTATGTGCATAATCCGACTAGTTGGGTGGACCCATTTGGGTTGACGTGGGACGGTTGTGGTAAGTTGAAGTGGAGAAATCCTAAAAGCAAACCAACTTATGGACATACATTTATTGATCATGGTCAAAAATTAAAACCTCAACAACTGATGGATAGAGTAGTTGTGAAGCCAGATGGCTCGATTAGGGCATCGTTTCCATATAACTCATCTCATCCTAATTAAATGGCGGATTTATTTTATGATTATTAATCAATTAGCTATGGACTTAGGGTTACCAATCGGAGATGAATATACTCAAGATTGGGCCTATGAATTGCCAGAACAATATCGTACAAAAGAATGGCTAAAAAAATACATTCAAGCCTACTCGAATGATAAATATAATACATTTGAAAAGAATGAATTAATGGAGTTAATGCTTGATATTGTAAATGATTTATTAGTTAAAAATAGTAAGAAAGATAATTTTATAAGAAAAGTTTTGACTTTATTATCTGATAATCATCAAATTCATTTACAACTAATAGAACACTGGTCTTTGGATGATGATCCATTAGAAGATTGTTTTGAATTAACCCCAGATGTTAGAGTAATTAGAGATAGCTACACTAATTAAATGATTAAGAATGGCCAGAAGATTCTTCGATCTTCTGGCTTCTTTGTTTTTTTAGAGTCGCTCCGTTTAGCCTTTAGCTGCTGATATACTCTGCCATCCGCTCGCGCATCGTGTGCCGTATGGCGGCTAGTTGCGCTTGCTATTGTTGATTTTGCTGCTTTATTATTCAAATGTCTTCGCTGTCGGGTGTCAATACCAAACAACTGTTTAATATCGGAACAATGAACGTGAAACTAGTCTCAAAAAATACACACAGCACTTAAACATCCACTCCAATCAGCGGGATTAACCGCTCGTCAAGTAACTCAAGCGGTGAGAAGCAGTATACAGAATAGACTTCAATATGGCTTATTAGGGGGACAGAATGTTCCGAGGATACCCAGCAGAATTAATCAAGTAAAACCATGAGTATACTATCAGAAAAAAAGAATCGATTGCTTAATATAAAGTGGTTCGCGAATATTGGTCAACCATTAAAAGAAGATAATGTAATCTCAGAGTTATCACTAGATAAAGCGAATATTTTATTAGCTAGCCCCGAATGGGAGTCTGTAACATTAGAAGAGTCTAATAAAATTTCTAGCTATTTAACTATAAAGCATAACTCTATTTTCCAAGAGTGGAATATAGTAGCTAAAGAGGCTAAGAAATTTTTTGACGAAAATTTAAAAGGAAGGATACCTGCTATTAGAGGGTTTGATAATATATTACTAATACAGTGCTTACAATGGGATCTTGCTCATTATTTAATAGAATCTTATTATAGTAGCGTGCTAAAAAAGTCATTATTTTTTGAACAATTAATAGTTATTTATGAATTAGGTCATATTCCTTGCGGTTGGGAAGGTAATTGGCCTTCAGGTAAAATTATTGTTTATTAAGAGGCTGTAATTTTAAGTGTATTAGCCTGCTTTTGATATGTATTTCATCACCAAAAGCAGGCTAATATCCACACGTTACTCGATAACAAACTCTTGCAGTCGTAGTTTGATGGCACTGAGCTGCGCTTACTGTTGTTGGTTTCGCTGCATCATCGCTCGGATATCTTCGCTGTCGGGGATTAACACCAAACAGCCGTTTACTATCTTCACTGTGAATGTGAAATCTATCTTATATAAATTCAATAGTAAACAAATCAATAATGTCAAGTAATTCCAACTTTTTTATGATAAATAAATCCACTCAAAACCGTCCAAAATATCATAACTTAGTGGAATTTAGTGATATTTAAGACACTTTGTGAAAATTAGAATTCATTGATAATAAACTAAAATAGTCGCCTAAGCTGCTATTGATTTGACGATTATTGTTACTACATCCGCTCATCGGTAAATCACGAAAACTCATACTGTGACTTAATTTAGATCGTGCCAAATGCCTCATTATGTGCTCAACTAATTACCAATGAAATAGTAGCCACTTGGTATCTAAGATGAGCCCCCAATTAACTAAAAAACAAAATACTCAACTGACTGCCATGTCACATGATGATCTCATTGAGATGATCCTCACGCTTATTCAAGATAACAAACAGGCAAAAAGTACATTAATCAACCAGTTTTTATCAACTCCCGATGAAATGCTTAAAACCATTGAAAAAACATATAAAATAAAAACAAAAAGTACGCGATTTTATGATTATCGTGAGACTGATACCTTTTTTGATGAATTGCGCCATGATGTTATCCGTCTATTTGAAAAAGTGGTCCTCGCATCACCTGAAAAATCAGAATCACTTCTTTATTGGATGTTGGTCGACTTTTATCGAATCTGTGAGACAAAAGATACATCCAGTGGTTACTGGCTTGATTATTACCATGAACTCATTGAAAATTGGTTTAAGTCGTTAAGTGAACAAAAACAACTTTCACCTCAAGCGGTTGCACAGAAAATCATTGCCTATCTTTCCACTGAACACTTCTTAGATATCTCCATATTCAAACAATACCGCAAAACGCTTGGGTTACCGACGCTTCGTGCATTAAGGGATACCTTTGCGAGTCAGCACGAACTACAAGATGCCATTAACTTAAGTTTATTTATTAAAGATATCGACTTTCTAGAGCACGCAAGGGCGCAGGGCGGTAAACTGACAATATTGCAGTTATTAGACTATGCTGAACTCATGATAGATGAACTACATTTTGACAAGGCGTTGGCCATTCTCGCTGAGATAACGCCTGACTCCCTTCAGCCTTCGACAGACTATAAACGATGGTGTTTATTAAAAATCAATGCATTCAACGAAAATGGGCAAAAAGAAGAGGCTAAACAGTTATGTCTAAGCGCGTTTGGACGTATTCCTTTAAGTGAATTCTACCAAGCTTATAGCTCGTTAGAAAAAATCTTTGATGAAATCGACCGCCATTTTATTACTACTGCCGCAGGAAAAGGCCCCACTTATCTTATCCCTTTTCTCAAGGAAATCGCCCGATTTGAATTAATCGCTGAATACATTCAGCAATATGACAGTGAGCTATTGTCACAAATGAGGACAAGCCTCCAACCTGCGTTCCTTCGACGTTTATCCTCTGATTTATATACTCAGGGCTATATAAGCGCTGCTATTATCCTTCGTCGTTGCCTTGCGGAAGGGGCGATACTCACTGCGCAAAGTCGCTATTATGCGTATGCGGTTTCGGATTTAAAGAAAAGTTTTGATTACAGTATTGCAATGAACACAGAAGAATCGATATTAGAAGCATTGAGTTATTTTTCAATGCTTTATGCCAAACATCATCGCAAAGTGGCATTATGGTCATTAATTCAAGAGAAAATCACCCAATTAGGGATAACTAATAACCAATTTGTTTACCACAAAAATATTTAGCAAACCCCATCGATACAATAAATTGGCAGCTTGATTTGACATAAGAGAGTTTGAGCTACGTGCATAAACGCACGTATTAACTTAATTTACGCGTCCGATTTACTCAGTGAATTTTAATTATTTTAAAAAATGAAGTTAGAAATAACCAAGTATGTCATTCAGGATAAATAGATTGTCGATGAATTTGAGGCCTCACAAAGTATATTCTCTGTCATTATTTGATGAATATCTCATAGTTTAAATTGAAAATAACAGCTTAAATTATAGAGTAATTCGTAAAATGACTAGAGTGTAAAATATATCGCCAATAAATTTATTTTAACAGTTTAATTATCTGGGTTATTTCAGGGCATATTCTGCTCAAACAGATAAAAATCGATTTCATGAAGTTTATTTCAATTAAATCAATTAATTAAAATAATTTTTAATTAATAACATTTGGTTACATAGTTTATTTCTATGTACATTAGAACTTACTGGGCTTATCGTAGTTTGGTGTGTTTTTTGTTCGATGATTATTCTGATATAATTCATTTTAAGTATTTTAACTGGCATTATATATCGATATTTCAACCAGTTTACGCTAAGTCACTTATCCTAGAGAGATACAAAAAAGTCATCAGGTTTACAGTCCCTTCATCCGCTTTTATTATCCTTAACGCAAATCTTACCGTGCGCACTGGCTGAGATAATGGAAATTAATAGGTAAAACTACTTACCTAGCTCAACTCATTATTATTGATAAAGGACATCGCTATGCCAACTCCATGTTATATCGCTATTCAAGGCAAAACCCAAGGCAACATTACCGCGGGTGCATTTACCCCAGATTCAGTGGGTAATATCTACGTTGAAGGTCATGAAGACCAAATGCTGGTGCAAGAGTTTTCTCACGTTGTGACTGTGCCGACTGACCCACAATCTGGTCAGCCTTCCGGTCAACGTGCGCACAAACCATTTCGTTTTACCGTAGCGTTAAACAAAGCGGTTCCGCTGCTGTATAACGCCTTAGCGTCGGGTGAAATGCTGCCGAAAGTGGAACTGAAATGGTACCGCACCTCGATTGAAGGTAAACAAGAGCATTTCTTCACCACCACACTGACCGATGCGACGATTGTTAACATCGATTGCCAAATGCCGCACTGCCAAGACCCGGCAAAAGCGGACTTCACGCAATTAATTGAAGTGTCACTGGCCTACCGTAAAATTGATTGGGAGCACACCGTTGCAGGCACATCTGGTGCTGATGACTGGCGTGCACCGCTCGAAGCGTAATTGACAATAGCGTGTTCCAATGCGTGAGCGATGATTTTTATGTGGCCCACGCATTTTACGCGGGAGGGTTTGCATGGCAAGAAGCATTGTCCAAGGAAAAAAAGTCGGGTTACATCAAGACAAAACGACCACAGGGGCAACTTGCCTAGCCAGTATCTCAACGGTTACCAATGATGGCACTCGTGTATTACGGGTCGGTGATAAAGCCACACGTTGCCCACACTGTAAAAAAGAGGGGACGTTGGTAACGGGAGAGGAAGGCATGATATTACACGGACGTCGTGTTGCCGTTGAAGGTTCGATTGTGCAATGTGGCTGTCCCTACGGGGCTAATCGCTTGGTGTGTTGAGTTTTTTCTGTTGAATTTATAAAGGTATTTCGGTATGGATGGATTGGTTTTTACCTGTCAATTTAAAGGTGTGCCACCCGATACGTTTGCGGTGACTGAGTTTCAACTGACAGAGCACTTGTCAGAGTTGTTCACCTTATCGCTCACTGCCGTCAGTGCGCTTCCTTCCATTCCGTTTGATGACATGTTGGGATTTGCTTGTTCATTAACTGTGACGCGCAATGGTAAACCAGTACGTACTGTACGCGGGTTACTCGCCAGCGCAGAGCAACAAAATACGGACGGTAATCGAACGTGGTATCATTTTGTTATTCGCCCTGAAATTTGGGTCATGTCATTAGGACAAAATAGTCGCATTTTTCGTCGGATGACCGTGCCGGATTTGCTTCAACAGTTGTTGTCAGAATCGCACATTGTCAATGATCTTCAAAAAATCCACCACGATGATCATTGAAAAATACTCCACCTAATATCTAAAAAAATAATCTTAATCTCGGTGTTTAAAACGATAAGACTCGTTACCCGTTTCAAGAATGTGGCA
>NZ_JBKQGZ010000047.1:0-6632 GCF_050487165.1 Providencia sp. Me31A | reverse complement strand
CTCACGGGCATGATTTAAGATTTTTGTTTTATGTGCAATATCTCGTTTAGCTTTAATGTTCATCATATCTGACCTCCGGCTACAATTAGAAAAAACTAATTGTCAACCGAAGTCCAGACTTTCATACGACTCATCACGCCGAGCTAATCAGTCAGTAATTGGTTATTATGATTTTGAAAGAGATGACCAATACTGTAATTAATACATGAAAAGCCATGTTAAATGGCTTTTCACTTTTATAATATTAAAAATATCTAACTTTCCCCTTCCTTTAAAAAACTGCAGTATATAAATTAACTATACAACTTCTATAATAACTCTAAGACACGGTTCCAATGTGCGACCTAAGAATTGAGCCCTTAACGTCACTAACATAACTTATTAAAAATAACAGTATTACTATTCCAAAAATACTCAATTATTACTCATTAGTTTTACTCTTAAAGAACTAACTTAGAGGTCATGTATTCATACATATAGATTATCATGTTTAGCATCTGTAATTTTATAGACAATTGACATTCAGCGCACAGATTTCATCATTTTTATAAGCCATTTAAGTTTGCTAGAAAAGATACGAATCAATATGTTGAATACTCGATAAACTTAAATATTATTATTTTGGTTAATTACGCATTGATTAAAAATATTTGAAATATTCATTTGATAATATTTTCTTTATTTGTAGCGGTCAACTGAAATTAATCTATTTCTATGAAAACGTATAGAGAAAAGTAACATAAGGATAACTTACACTACTTATTATAATAACTAGAAAAGGCATTATGTGTTAACACAGATACGAGCATTATCCACACCAATCCTTAGTTGAATTATCAAAATCTCATTTTAGTATTTTATGTATTATCACTATTAATAATAGACTAGCTGGAAACGAAAACAATGTTACAAATGAAATTAACACACTGGTATCCAGCAGTTCATTAATAACTGCTCTTAATTGTATTGTAGTCATATTATCTGACCATGGCTGCTCCATTTGGTATTTTTGGTTAATAGCCATTCCTGCATTCAATAAAAACAATATAACGTAATTTGCTACAATAATACCAAGCGTTAATCCCCACTTTACGAATAATTTAATTCTCATTAATTTCGTCCCCGTAAAGTAATTGTCCAATTATCCCCATTGTTTCTTCTCCAGAAAAATCGGTATGATATCCAACCATAGATGCTGCACCAGATGCGGCTTCAAACAATGTTCTCGATTTACTTTTTTCCATAGGTGTAACACCTGTGACATTTGGATACTGCTCTTTGAATAACCCAGTTACTTCTACGACAACAAGAGAAGATAAATCTTGTTTCTTACCAACCATGTAATCCTCTAAAGATGCGGGAACCACAAAAGATTCCTGACCAGTCACAATATATCTGGCTAACGAATAACTCGAACGAACAGATGATAATTCTTTTTCAAAAACCTTCGAGCCACCTGCTTTTATTGCATTTACTGTTTGTGTTGTACAATTACTCGTTGATAAATCATAAATGTTTATTGTGTGCCCATACTTTTTAGTTGCCTCGCCCACATTAGGGGATAATCCAACAGGGGAAGATCCGTCCCTCCACAACACCATAAAGTGAGCTTCTACTTGCTGTATATTGGCATCATTTATAGCAAAAACCCGAGCATTCATTTTGTATAACTCGTGTCGGTAGTAATTTCGTGCATCCTCACCTATAAGGCGAATTAAGATACCATCCCCCACAATGCCAAGTGTACCAGTCCGACCAAATCTACCATAAGTATAAACTGTTATTTGGTTATTTTTATGTAATGAAACATACGAGTGCCCAGAGCCTACTCTTTCTGTCCACACATAAACTCCATCAGGAATGAGATTATCTAAAGCCGTGCATTCACCTATGATATTAGAAGGAATAAAAGCGGCGTGACACGGACACGTTGAATAACTTTTGCGGGTATCAGCAGCTGGTTGCCCCCCAATTAAATGAGTAAAATCTCCCCCTACTATTTCATACCTTCCTGCATGAACACCACATGTAACTTTATTACCTTGAACGGCTTGTCGCTTAAAATTAATACCACTCCGATGTGCTAATGCACTCCCCTCTAATACTCTTCCACCGCATGTGGTCCTATCCCCCTCTAGCACTTTGAATGACATCACCATAAATCACCTCAATAAAATTAATTAACTAGGTTTTGTGTAATACTATAACTTGAGGTATTTGCAGCTTTATGTTCACAGGTGATACTTTCATACTTCATCGATACTGTTTCATAAGCTTGTGCATCATTATTGTCTAGGGCATTTGGATGGTGATTACTAATGCTTACGATTGATGCATTAGTCAATTTGATTGTTTTATAGACTATCAACTTACCGCTTCTATCGGTTCTATAAAAGCTAAATTCACAATCAAGTAACTCGTTATTATTAATGCTATTCATCAAGAGAGGGGTCGATTTATCATCTAATTTTGTAAATGAAAAGGGTGAGTGTGATACGTTTTGGTGACGACTCATACTATAATTAGTTGAATAAACAAAGATTTCATTTTCATGATCTTCTTGGTATTTATTTCCTATTGAGTCGTAACTTGAACATCCAGCAGAGATAAGCCCTTGTTTCTTCCCTTTTATAACTAAATATATTTGATTTGCCATCGAGACGATCCTTAATATAAAAAGAATAATTAAGCATTATATCTCCCTTATTTCTATAGGAATATTCAACATAGTTAATAAAAACAGCGTAATACTCCCATAAAGATTATTGAATCCAACTCAAAATCAGTCTCTAGGTTAAATTCAGTTCCCATAAAAGGAGTTGAACTTAAAGTAAACATCAATACCCTATGTTTGCAGTCATAAACCGACTGTGCCACACTATTGTGCCATTAACTTCATCGACATAGATAGAAGAATCAAACAGTTATATTGGGGAGGAGCTTCAAGCCAGCTCCACCAAATTAGTATTCGAATGCATTCGTAATTATTCGAAAAAACCTTAAAAAGCCTTAATTCATAACGAGTTAAGGCTTTTTTATTATTCGTTTATATCCGTTACCTATCGTTTTAACTCGAAAGCTTTGGTAGTATGTTTAGTAGTAAAAGATAGATTCTACTATTTTTCTTACTACCAAAGTCCTGTCCTTATAAAATCTCTTTATATAGTTATGTTTTTCGCTGAAAAATGCGTCCCTCTGTCCCAAGGCAGGCTATCACATTGATATACAAACAAAAAGCATAGAATACCCCCCCGTCCTCGGCTATTGTCCCAACATTTATAAATCAACCATAGAAATGACTTAACCACATGATTTAAAATAAAAATACACACTGGGACACTAAAATTAAAATAGGTCACACTGTTAAGTAATAGAGCAAATGTCCCATAGTAGTAGGCGATTTAACCGTTAAAAACGTTACTACAGAGATAGAGAATCGAATATGCCTAAAAAATAAAGCCCCTATTCCTGTTCTGCGCAACTAAATCAGGACACTTTTCTTAAGGAATTTTGTTCATACTCAATTGGGGGCAGATCACCGTTGGCAGTATGAAGCCTTTCTAGGTTGTAATAGCGCATATACGCGATAACATCTTCTTTCATCTGTTTCCGAGTCGGCTGTGGGATTTTCAGTACCCAATCGTGTTTTAAACTGCCAAAAAATCGTTCTACAACGGCGTTATCCCAACAGGCTCCAACATCACCCATGCTTGCCCTAATACCATAGCTTGTTAGCAAGCGGCGATATCGCTTACTCGTATATTGAGAGCCTCTATCACTATGAAAGACTAAGCCTTTTTCGGGCTGGCGTAAGTTATATGCTTTCATCAAGGCTTTACTGACTAAATCTGCCGTCATTCGTTTATCGATGTGCCAACCCACAATACGGCGTGAGTATAAGTCCATCACGATGGCTAAATACATCCAGCCTTCCCCTGTTTTTAAATAGGTCACATCACCCGCCCACACTTCGTTAGGTGCGTGAGGATTAAAATTTTGATTGAGCAAATTATCGGCTACGGCATCACTGTGTTTGCGTTTTGTGGTGACTTTGTAAGCAACGCGCTGAGTGACGACTAGGCCAAGCTGAGCCATTAGCTTTTGAACGCCATAAGCACTCACGCTAAAGCCCTCTTTGCATAACCGTTTACGTAACGTTCTATAACCTAAGCTATTTCGACTCTGTTCAAAGATAGCTTTGGCTCTGCGGTACAGGCTAAGTTGTTCTGCGGTGATCAATTTTGCTGGGCGTTTAAGCCAAGAATAGTAGGCAGAACGACTTATTTTCATTAACTTGCAGAGCTTCAGCACGGGAAACTGTGAAGATAATTGCTTAATCGTTTTAAACGCTACTTGGTTTCCTTTAGCAGGAGGGCGCTGGCTTTCCTAAGAAACACATTCTTCTTTTGCCTGTAAGAACATCCCCATTCTCTCAGCCTGACGTTTAAGGTTTTTTATTACCCGTTCTTTATACCGCATCTCGTAGTATTCAGAGCCAGGATCTTGATACTTTGTTCCATATTTCATTGCATTGTAAAACAGTATGGCTATTTTTCTTGCTGTCGCGGTTACCGCTTTTGCTTTACCTACCCTATATGAGAGTCTTCGATAAAACGCACCTAGGGCTGTATCTGACCGGCCCACCGTCGTTGCAGCAAGCCTGAGATGAGCGACAACTCGATTATTACTCTTTCGGGAGTGGGACGACATCACCTTACCACCACTAATTTTTGACCCTGGGCACAATGTTAACCATGATGTAAAATGCTTTTCGGTTGGCCATTTATTCATATCCGTGCCACATTCAGATATCAGTCGTAATGCAAGAAAAGGGCGGATGCCATGTATTTGTGTGAGATCTGTTCCTATTAAGCGATACAATTTTTCTCGCACATCAAATGTTATTGCGTTGGGTTGTTTGGTTCTCAGATGGGGGATGTTGTGACATGTAGGCAGTTTTTAGGATCTCTTTCTCCATCCTAAGTTCTTTATTTTCTTTTCGAAGCCTTAATAGCTCAGCTCTCTCATCGGCATTCAAGCTGCTACCGGATTGTTCAGCGTCGAATTTTGCTTTCCAGTTATAAAGTAATTTATCGGTGATCCCTAATGAAGCTGCCGCTTTTGGGACGCTATAACCTTGTTCGGTGACTAATGCGACCGCTTCTTGCTTAAACTCAGTAGTATAAAACCTGTTTGTTCGTTTTTTCATTTAACACCTCAATAATTGGATTATATTCCATTATTAAAATGTCCTGTTTGATTAAAGCAGATCATTGGTTACCTTCCACTATTTTTTGTACATCACATGAATTCATACCAGTACGAATGGTGACACCTGTATCTAAATGAATCTCAGCGCCGCGAATACCATTAAAACTAATGCTTTCAAAATGAGTAATGCGCTCCAGCACCACAACAGTACTTGAGTTGTAGCCTGGTCCATAAGGTGCAAAGCTATAAGTTTTCATTGCGCTGCTCTCTCATCATCTGTTTTTCGAATGGCTTTTAACTGCCCGTTGGCCTTATCTAACGCTGATAACAAAGGGTCAATCCATAGCACCGCCTGGCAATAAGTTAAGGTGCTGGTGGTAGTGGTACTAATACTGGCTCGGTTAGCGTTTTGGGGATCGGCGTACATTGACCGTAGTTCGTAGGTGTACTTGAGCAGCCCATCAGCAATAGGCTGAGGCACAGGCAAATCACAAGTAAGCTCTTTTTTGAGTATTTCTCGATATTCAATGACTTTCTCCTGTGATTTAACTTCTGTCTGAATACCATGGCGATAAGCTACAGTAGCTATTTGATTAAACCGATTGAATTGAAGCGACTGGCTGGCAATGATTTTGCTTTTATTGCTGTTATCCACCTTTAGCAACGCATTATTTTCATGCTCTGAAACAGCCCACCAGCCTAGACCGACAACCATAAGAAACAGCCAAGTTGAGCTATCTATTTTCATAAGTTCACCTGCTTACCTCGGTAGTGATCTAGGGCTTTTTGACATCGCTTTTCTAAACTTACCTTGTCAATACCGCATGTATCGTCTCTGAGTACATATACGCCAGCTGCCAAGTAGACGGGAATTCCGATAATGAAAGCGGATATGCATAGGCGAATTCGCCAAGGCATACGGCTTTTTCTACTTCTCGCCTTGTCATTAACCCTTTCCACGGCTTACCCCTGCATATATCCAGCGTTTAAGTTCATTGCATGCGCCAGCTTGGTCACCAGCATTGAGTTTTTTAAGTAGCGTAGAACGTGAGAATGCCCCTGTTCCTACGTTATAAGTGAATGAGTAAAGTGCAGCTCTGGTGTAGTCAGGAATATTAACCTTAATTAAGGGATTCACTGCTTTAGCGACAATGGCCAAGTCTTTTTCTAACAGCGCTTCACACTCGGCTTTCGTATAAGTTTTTGTGGGAATAATGTCAGAGCCTGTGTGCCCATAACACACCGTGAGTACTCCAATGGGGTCAAGATAGGGGTTAGGATCATACCCCTCAAACGTAAGCGCTTAATGAACCAGTAAAGCTTTACTCAACCTCACTGATTTCTACGTTCCATGGCATGAGATCCGACACATCATCTTTCGGACTTCGTTTTGGTAACTCGGTAAACAGGTGTTGGAAGTA
>NZ_JBKQGZ010000046.1:0-7354 GCF_050487165.1 Providencia sp. Me31A | reverse complement strand
GCGACACTCCAAGGAGGGGATAAATTGAGTATTCGGGCGTAAAGAGACTTTTCGTCCATGATAGTAATCCCTGATCATAAAATATGCATTATGATATTATCAGCCACCATAACAAGGGAAGTCCCGTTTATTATCAGTAGCAATTTGAGTATTTATATCCTTTTTTAAAGACGATTTAGAATAACATTCAATTGCAATTGCAATATCTTCAAAATGTGATTTGAAGTTTGATGGTATACTTTTATACGGATTTGATGAATATTTTGAGGAAATTAGAATGTTTTCTATAACTTTAGATTCTAGAGGGGAGTTATAAGCAAATAAGGCATCAATTCCATGGGTTTCCTTCTTGTGTTTTCGGGTATGACAGGTTACATATTTGTTTGTAGCATGGTTTTTCCAGCCGAATAGGTTCAGAAAGTGAGATACAATATCCTCTCCCTTATCGCCAACTAGCTTAGAAAATTCCCCCATATTTTTATCCCTTTAAAATTTATAGAATTAAAATCTATTTAGGTTGCACTTAATAGTTAAAGAAATCAAAAAAATGCGTTCTGATATTCTATAGCTATACATCTGTCTTACATCATACAAAAGCATTCTAAAACTGATTGGAATATGTAAATGACTTTATGCTAGTGTAGACCTTAATACATTAGCGTATCTAAAATATTTTGTCTTCCATTATGCCATGAATTTGATGGTATAATGGATAGTATTGTAGTTAAGTTCTATAGGTAATTGTAAGTATAGATGTTAATGGAATTTCATTTTATGGCAATTTTTGAGTATGCAATATGTAGCAGAACAAATAAACTTATCCATATAGATAACGTAATGAGTGGATTGAAATGCAACTGTGTTTGCCCCGGTTGTGGCGATAAAATGGTTGCTAGAAAAGGTAAAATCAAAGAACATCATTTTGCTCATTATATAGTGTCTGAAAAAGATTCATGCCGAATGACCATGATTCATAGATTTTTTCAAGAGTATTTTACAATATTGGATTTTCTTGAAATTCCTGAAATGGAAATGATTGCTCATGATACGATCATAAATATACCTAGAAGAAATTTACGAGTATTGAGTGCTCAAAAGGAAATTAAAATTGGGAGTTATCGTGCAGATGTGTTATTAAAAACTAGTATTGGTGAAATAATTATTGAAATTTGCGTTACACATAAAAGTACTCGAGAGAAAATTGATTATTTTAAAATAAATAACTTGGCAGCAATTGAATATGATTTTAGTGATTATAAAGATAGGCCAATAGAAGAAGCTATAGCTGCATTGAAATATAATATTTTGAAATTCGAATGGGTCAGGTATTTTAAGAGTGAATATTATATTTCAAAAGTTATAAAAGAAAGATGCTATCTAAATGAGCTTGTAAAAAGTAGAGCTGAAAAAATATTTGAAAATGATGATGATGCTAAGCAATTATTTTTACCAGAATTAAAACATTGGGTTGAAATAGATTATGAAAATAAATCTTATAGATTAGAAATTACTCTTTTTAAGCGAGGTGTTTCTAGATTTGAGCACGTATATCAATGTTTTTTTGAGGGTTATTATGTTGTTGTATATACAAGGAAAAGTGGTTTTTTAAAAGTTCTATATTTGCCTAGTGGTTGTGATATTCCTCTTGGTTTTCGTAAAGAGAAAAATAGTGTATTAGTAAAAACAATTTCTCATGATCCAAGAGTTATTGAATCAAGCTCATGGTTTCACTATGCTCCTTTACAAGAAAGGTTAAGTAATGTACATGATGAAGTATATGCTAAATTTAGCCATGTAAAAAAAGTTGAATGTACTTTATCACGTTTGGCTGAAAGTTATTTACAGTTTAATAAGGATAAGGCATTTGGTTTGTATTATAAGAAATGGCGAAAATGGTTAATTAAAAATAATATGGTGAGAAATGGGATAGGTTATAGTATAAAGATTCCTGATGTTTTAAAAACGTATAGAAATGATGCTAGTTTCTGGATGTTCAATTCTTGGTCTATTTTTGTGTTGGTGAATTTAATTCAAATAATAGACCAATTTGAACTTGGTAATAGTATTTCTTACGGTGAGATATTTAAGGGTTTAAGTGAACGTTTTTATTTAAATAATGAATATATTGATATCTTAAAAGAGGGGGTAGAGTGTGAATACATGTCAGAAAATAAAAAGAAGTTAATTATAGTTCCGCATATCATTCGCTCAATGGTGAGCAGTTTTATTAGTCATGGATATATTCAAGTTTTCGATGATTATTTAGTTAAAAATATTAATTTGTTGCCTTTATTAGCTTATGAATTTCATAAAGTAAATGAAATTAAATTTCCTTCAGGAACTGGCAAATCGATAGTTAGTTAAGTTATAAGGTGTTTGGGTTTCATCTAATAATAGATAGCAGAAATACTGTTGCATTTTAGAATTCATCAAACGTTTTTTAATATTAATTATCAATGAATTAGTTGCCACTAAGTGTTTTTTTTGTATTTTTGACTCATTCAGTATCCGTCTTATGTATCCCATAGTTATAATATACAAATGATTTTATATATGATTTGACATATATGATTGGAGTGTGTATTTTTAAATTATAAGTAAAGGAGCATACATGGAACCATTACAACTATTTAAAATTTTAGGTGATCAAACAAGGCTCGATATCGTATTGCTTTTGAAAGCATCTGGCGAGCTATGTGTCTGTGATATCTATACGGCCTTGAATTTATCGCAACCAAAGACATCTCGGCACTTAGCAATGCTTAGAGAGTCGGGTCTTTTGCTCGATTCAAAGCATGGTAAATGGGTTCATTATCGATTATCTCCGGCATTACTACCGTGGGTGAAAAGTATCATTGATGTCACCTATGTCACAGAGAAAAATAGAGTTGCAGATTTGCTTAAGAGTCTAGAGACAAAAGAGTCTGCGAGTAGTTGTTCCGCATAAAATTTTTTAAATTAATACATATGAAAAAACATATATAATGTTGAGGTATGAAAAAACTAGAAGTCTTTGACCCAGCGTTATGTTGTAGCACTGGTGTTTGTGGAACAGAAGTCGATCAAGCATTGGTAGACTTCGCAACAGATGTGGATTGGTTAAAAAAACAAGGGGCAAGTATAAGGCGTTTTAATTTAGCACAAGAGCCAATGGCGTTCGTTAACAACACAAAAGCAAAAACATTTTTGGAAACCGCAGGTGCCGAGTCACTTCCACTATTGATTCTGGATGGTGAGATTGTGTTGACTGGTCGATACCCAAAACGACATGAGCTAGCCAGATGGTTTGGTATTCGCCTGAATATTGAAAAAGCCGAAATTGTTAAATCGTGTTGTGGTAATGGTAAAACGTGTTGTTAACAGGAGCAATAAAATGAAATTTTTAGATAACACACCTAATTATTTATTTTTTACTGGAAAAGGTGGTGTGGGTAAAACCTCAATTTCCTGTGCGACAGCAATCAAGCTGGCAGAGGATGGAAAAAAAGTCCTGCTAGTGAGTACAGATCCTGCATCTAACGTCGGACAGGTATTTTCTCAATCAATAGGAAATCAGATTAAGCCAATAACATTGGTTCCAAATCTATTTGCTATTGAAATAGACCCTCAAGCCGCAGCCGAAGAATATCGAAACAAAATTATTAATCCAATCAAAGAAAGTTTACCTGAAGCGGTAATTCAAAGTATTACGGAACAACTATCAGGTGCCTGTACAACAGAGATTGCAGCTTTCGATAAATTTACTGGGTTGTTAACCAATACCGAAATTACAGAGCAATTTGACCATATCATTTTTGATACCGCACCAACGGGGCATACCATCCGTTTATTACAACTCCCGAGTGCGTGGAGTGATTTTATTAGTGACAATCCTGATGGTGCGTCATGTCTAGGGCCAATGTCTGGCCTTGATAAACAACGTGAGCAGTACAGCATGGCGGTGAAAGCGTTGAGTGATAAATCACTAACAAGGCTAGTCTTGGTTGCACGACCTCAGTTTGCCGCATTGAGGGAAGTCGCAAGAACCTATAGCGAGTTGTCATCTCTGGGTATCAAAAATCAGCAATTGATTGTCAATGGTGTTTTCCCTGAAACTGCGGTGACTGAAAATGATAAGTTATCCCATGCGCTCTACTCTCGTGAACAAGCGGCATTAGAGTCTATGCCTGAAGCACTACGCTCGTTACCTGTCGATATTCTTTATTTACAAAAGATCAATATGGTGGGGGTCGATGCACTGAAGCAGTTGTTATCTAATGACATGCCACAAATTCCAACTATTACCCCGACAAAACAACCTATTTCTTTACCTACCTTGTCAGAACTGGTTGGCGAAATATCTCAGCAACAGCATGGGCTGATTATGTTAATGGGCAAAGGTGGTGTAGGGAAAACAACGATTGCGGCATCAATCGCAGTTAAATTGGCAGAAAAAGGGCTTGATGTACATCTGACCACATCTGATCCAGCCGCGCATATTGAATCAACCCTCGATGGTGTTTTACCCAACCTTCAAGTTAGCCGAATTGATCCTATCGCTGAAACTGAGCGTTATCGTAATTATGTCTTAGAAACAAAAGGGAAAGGTTTAGATGAAGAGGGGCGTGCATTACTTGAGGAAGATTTACGCTCTCCATGCACAGAAGAAATTGCGGTATTTCAGGCTTTTTCTCGCATCATTAGAGATGCGGGTAAACGTTTTGTCGTCATGGATACTGCGCCGACTGGGCATACATTATTACTTCTGGATGCAACAGGGGCATACCATAAAGAAATTGCTAAAAAAATGGGCGAGAAAGGTCATTATTTAACGCCGATGATGCAATTACAAGATCCTGAACGCACCAAAGTTATTATTACGACACTCGCTGAAACTACGCCTGTGCTTGAGGCGGAGAACTTGCAAAATGATTTAATACGGGCAGATATACATCCGTGGGCGTGGGTAATCAATAACAGTCTATCTATCACAGAAACAACATCACCATTGTTACTTTCAAGAGCTGAACAGGAAGTCGCTCAGATTAAAAAAGTGACATCAACATTGGCAAAACGTGTTGCTATTGTTCCTTTGCTTGAAACAGAGCCTGTGGGGATGTCTGCATTAAGTCAGCTTGCAGAGTAAGTTTTATTTTTAGAAAATAAAAGGTGCGGAAAAGCACCTTTTAAATGAGGTTGTTATGTTTATTGCCGCATTGATTTTTATTTTAACGATCACCTTTGTTATTTGGCAACCCAAAGGACTGGGTATTGGCTGGAGTGCCACAGTAGGGGCTGTATTGGCACTGATCTTTGGTGTGATCAGTTTTCAAGATATTCCTATTGTTTGGAACATTGTTTGGAATGCCACGGCGACATTTGTTGCCGTAATTATCATTAGCCTACTTTTAGATGAAAGTGGTTTCTTTGAATGGGCTGCATTACATGTTGCCAAATGGGGTGGGGGTAAAGGAAAACTGTTATTCAGTTATATCGTGTTACTTGGTGCAACGGTTGCGGCCTTGTTTGCCAATGA
Source organism: Providencia sp. Me31A (assembly GCF_050487165.1). Lineage (NCBI taxonomy): Bacteria > Pseudomonadati > Pseudomonadota > Gammaproteobacteria > Enterobacterales > Morganellaceae > Providencia > Providencia sp. Me31A. The sequence goes on along the minus strand of NZ_JBKQGZ010000046.1, from coordinate 1,839 downwards.
TGGCGCAGCATTGATATTAACGCCCATTGTGATTGCGATGTTATTGGCACTTGGTTTCAACAAAGGCACGACATTAGCATTTGTCATGGCTGCCGGGTTTATTGCAGATACGGCGAGCTTGCCGCTGATCGTTTCGAACCTCGTGAATATCGTTTCTGCGGACTTCTTTAATATTGGATTTACTGAATATGCATCGATTATGGTGCCAGTAGATATTGCTGCAATTATTGCAACATTAGCGATGCTGCATTGGTTTTTCCGCAAAGATATTCCTAAACAATATGATGTTACCAAACTGAGTGAACCGACTTTAGCCATTAAGGACATGACAACGTTTAAAACAGGTTGGCTGGTATTGGTACTGCTACTTATTGGTTTCTTTGTCTTAGAACCATTAGGTATTCCAATCAGTGCAATTGCGGCTATTGGCGCTTTAATTCTTTGGGTGATTGCAGCCAGAGGCCATACGATTAATACCAAAAAAGTATTACGTGGAGCACCGTGGCAAATCGTCATTTTCTCTTTAGGTATGTACTTGGTTGTTTATGGTTTAAGAAATGCAGGGTTAACCGATTATCTTTCTGAAACGCTCAATTACCTTGCAGACAAAGGGTTATGGGTAGCAACAATTGGTACGGGATTTATAACTGCATTTTTATCCTCAATAATGAATAACATGCCAACGGTGTTAATTGGTGCGCTATCCATAGAAGGAAGTGAAGCATCAGGGTTAATTCAGCAAGCGATGGTGTATGCCAATGTGATTGGCGCCGATTTAGGTCCAAAAATCACACCAATAGGTAGCTTGGCGACATTGTTGTGGCTGCATGTTTTATCGCAAAAAAACATGACCATTACATGGGGATATTATTTCAAAACCGGGATTATCATGACTATCCCTGTGCTCATTGTCACACTCGTTGCTTTAGTACTTCGACTTTCACTGTTAAATTAAAGGTAACCCCATGAATGAGATCACTATCTACCATAACCCCAATTGTGGCACTTCGCGTAATACCCTTGCCATGATCCGCAATAGTGGTGTTGGGCCCTATGAGCAATTAAATTTAGAAAATAACCTTTATTCCGATGAGCAATTGATCGATTTTATGTTGCAGTACCCGATACTGAACAATAGGCCGATTGTCGTCACTCCGCTAGGCGTAAAGTTGTGTAGGCTTTCAGAGGTAGTGTTAGATATATTGCCTAATCAGCAACAAAGTGAATTTATCAAGGAAGATGGTCAGGTTATCGTAGACAAACAAGGGATTAGGATAAAGTAAATGGCTCTTTGAAATCAATGTTCTTGGTTAATGCTTATCAGTGACATTCTCCGCTGGAATACACCAAATCCCCTCATGACAGTTCGGACAGCATTTTTGATTGTATGTAAAGTATTCACGACACTGCACACAAAACCAATCCGTGACTTTTAAAATCGGGGATACAGAACGAACATGTGTGTTTTGCCGATGCTTGTCTTGCAGACTCTTGAGCTTACTGATAAAAGACACGCTATAAAATCAAGATAGTATATGATGGGGTACTTCCACTATTACCATTCACCAAGCAGGGCAGTTGCTCATCGAGCTGGCTGATGAGCGAGTGAATAGCTAAGGGAGATCCCAATATGGAGTTAGAACACAAATCAAACGAAACAACATCCATTTAGCCACCTTAATATGGACATCCGTAAAGGTGGCCATTATTTATAATGCTTGTCAGTTAAGCCATTAAGATCGCCGTAACGGATATCGTTGCGGCTTTTTCTTTACTGCTCGAGGGTAATGCCTTTGTCGCCTACTCGGTAGCACAAAACTTCCAGCCATATCCAGTATT
>NZ_JBKQGZ010000045.1:0-9192 GCF_050487165.1 Providencia sp. Me31A | reverse complement strand
TCGTTGCAGCTCTAGAATTGCAGTCCAGTATTCTCGTTTACTTTGTTGTTCCATAGTCCCTCCAATGAAAAAGCTACTATGGCAAATGACGAGTTTGTTTAGTATGTGTGGTTCATTAACCGCTTACTTATCAAGGCTAAAAGCACCATCTAATACAAGATTTAGAATCTTCAATGCAGGTCTACCGTCTAAATATACCTCACTATACTTTTCTGATATCTTTGCATTGAATTGTTGTTTTTTTGTTAACTTTGGTGAGTTAATTAACAAAAAAATGTAAACGCATTATTGTTGACGAGAAGAATTTTTATTTGTATCTTTTTTGGATGCTCCATATTCGACAATTGACAGGGATGATCGTTGCTAATAAACATTAGGTTTACCGACATTAATTCACTGTCATTCTAAATGGAACATTTTGATTTTAAATAATAAAAAAATGTGCGGTAGCTATTTTCCATAGAAATAAATCATTTAAAGCTAAATATCAACTAGGTGTGGCTGTCCACTCCCCACTAATTGAGACACACCAACTTAGAGTTTTCTAACTGTTTACGATAGGCCTCCGGTGGGAGGTGATTTAAACTTTCGTGAATTCGATTGTGGTTATAATCTTGCAGCCAAAATTACGCTAATTCTCGCACTTGGCTTAACGATCCAAATAAATATGCATTTAGAAACTCACGACGGAACGAGCCATTAAAACGCTCGATAAACCCATTTTGTTGTGGTTTTCTCGGTTGAATATGGCACAACGTAATTTCATTATCTTCACAATAATTCAATAAGTTAACTGAAGTTAGCTTATAAGCCTTAATGACTGATAAACCTGCTTCTTTTAATGATTGAGCGCAGGATCTTTTTTCAGCCACTACCACTCTTTTTTTGTGAAAAGCGCCTTCATCGCGTGGTTTTCAAGGCTAACTTCGACAAAGCGCTTTTTCAGTTGCGCATTTTCATCTTCAAGCTCTTTTAATCGTTTAACATCATTAGCTTCCATGCCACCATACTTTGATTTCCAATTATAATAAGTTGCGTTGCTGATCCCATTTTGGCGGCAAATATCTTCCGCTTTTAATCAAATCAACTTATTGAATACTCAGCTCTTTTCATGTTATTCATAATAAGTTAATTTTCAACCCTCATTAAAATAAGGTCAACACCTTAATTTAAAACTTAAATTCGTCCCCGTATACTTATAATATTAATTGAGTCATTTATATTTAAAGGAGTGATCCTTATGCCTATTCAACACCCGGATTCTAGCCCCATTCTACGTACGACCCATGCTACATTACAAGCTAAAGCTGTGGTTCATGATGTAGCAGAATCTCAACGTGATACGTCAAGAACAAAGATACCGTCGGAACCGCCATCACTCCCTAATCAATGGGTAAACAGCTTAAATAACTTAAATATAGACCTTAGAGTACGAACTCATAAGGGGGGGACATCTTCGCTAATTACAAGTTTCAGATCAGCAAAGTATAATGAAATGAAAATGGTAATAAGCGAACATTTGAATGGAGCGGGTATGCCTATGCCTAATACTCTGAATGGAAAGACATCCAATTCTATTAGGAGCATTACAGTGGATAAAACACATATACAATGGCCAAGAGGAGACAAACAACAGTATAATTAAGTTGTACGAATTCATAAGATACATTCATTTTCAGGTGAAAAAAACAGGTGCGAATTAATATTAAAAGTTTATTCTTTAACCCCAGAACATTTACAAGATATATTTAAGATTAAGGATAAAACAACAAACTGACACTATAACTAGTGAATTCATTCGGTGGGTTGGTATTTGTGCTTTTTGTTACTATTAATATTCCCTTTAGTCTTTTTTTAATTTTTACAGATGTAGTGTTCCATGATAGCTATAATACCTGGGCTTTTTACCTTAGGTTTTCACATTATTATTTTTAAATCAAAAATTTTATCGAAAAAATACATAATACATATAGAAAAAAGGATACAAACATGAACACATTGGAATTTCTTAAAAAAGAAAAGAAAATAACGATAATGGCAAAGCAAGTTAATCATTCTGCATTTTTCATTCCTAAAGAACTGCAAAATTATGAGGAAAAATATCTTTATAAATACATTGCTCGCTGGAGCCTAATCCATGAAAAATATATCTGTTGCAATGATGTTGCAGAAAATTTCGGGATAAGTGTTCGGCAAGCAACCAATATTATTTCACTGATACATCGTCGTTATGCCGATAAAATTCATCACAAAACAAAAAAATTAAAATGCACCAAAAGTAAAGCGATAAAAACCTACATTTTAGTTAAGGAAATTAGAGATTAGTTTACACGAATGGTCAAAGATGAAAAAAATCATTAAATTAAGCAAATATAATTATTTGCTTAATTTTTAATAATTATCAGTCACCCTACTTTGAATATTGATAGGCTCCTTTCCATGTTATTCATAATAAGTTAATTTTTAATCCACATTAAAATAAGGTCAACACCTTAATTTAAAACTTAAACTCGCTCCCGTATACTTATAATATTAATCGAGTCAATTATATTTAAAGGAATATCCTTATGAGTGTGAGTGTTTCAAACCAAATACCTCCAAGGCGTACACGCCGTACAGATAATAGTGGGCGAAGTGGTGCTAATGGCAGAAATAGTGACCATTCTAGAGCTGAAAGGCTGCATAGTGATGCAACGAAACCTCCTGTTGCTGGAAACACGTCCTATTCAAATAATATACCAAATACAAGACCACTACCTGAAACAATAAAAAACGAATTAATCAAGATGGGGCTAGATTTCAACGAGCAGCAAAATAGTGATGGCTCTTGGACAATGAAAAATTTGACCAAAGAACAGCATATAAAAATATCTGATATGCTTATAAAACAGTTCCAAGGCGATGGAATGATTTTTAAAACGGAGAATTCAGATACAAGTACAAGACAGGTAAAGATTATAGCCATTAAGATCAGTAAAAATTTTTCATATGCCGATAAAAGCGTGCCCCCGTATTGTCTGAGCATCACAGCACAAGAAGTGAACAAAAGTAAAACTGCTGGTTTACCAGATGCTCAATTAACACCTAAAACATTTGAATATTCATTAACACGAGAAGAATTATCGTCAATATTTGGCATTAATGATGTCTTCGGTGAATCATATTCCCTCAAAAATCCATCTGCAAACGGCAATACTGATAAATCTAAGGTTCAACAGGCTCTTGATGAAGCTTGGAGTCAAGTGAATAGACTGGAAGCACAACTATCAGGGACCGAGAAAGAGCATGCAGCAGGAGCTACGGAAGATACGGAAGAACTGGAGAAACTGAGAATTGAATTATTAAATGCCAAGGCAGCGTATGAAGAAGCTATGAAAAATCAGGAGGCACTGAAAGAAAAACTATCAAATGCCAATGCAGAGCTTGAAAACGCTAGGAATGAAACGAATGTACTGAAAGAAAAATTAGAAAATTTCGCCGCAGCTGCCTCTGGTGTTCCGCACGAGGAAGCGCGAGTACTAGTCGAAAACCAATTAAAACAAAGTAAAAATAATATTCTACCTTATATACTATCAGCTATTGGTTTAACTATGGGTCTTGTTGGCATGGGCGTCATGCTCGGGATTGCAGATAGCAATAAAAAAGATGCTGAAGATAAAATTAATGAAGGTGAAAATAGTGTAACACAATCCCAAGCTGACTTGGATAACGCCGAAAATGGAGACTACAGTGCGGCAGGTGATGCTAAGGGTCGCGATGCGGTAAACCAAGAAACTCAAAAGGATAAAGCCCGTTATGAAGAACTTGATAAAATGCCATCGTCCCCTAAAAATGACGAGCTTAAGCAAGAAATTGCCGCCCGCTATACTTCAACCTCTGATGGCGTCCCTATTTTTTCGGAAAATACCCTGACAGATATAGGAACAGAGGCTTTCCAAACGACTTATGATACCGCATATAGTGCGGGTGTATCAGAAGCTAAAGCAGACATTGTGGACGCTGCAACCAAGCAATTAGAAAGTGCGGAAAAAGCATTAAGCAATGCAGAAAGAGCCAAAGAAAATGCGAATAAATTCATGGAGATGGGTGGATCTCTTGGCGGTGCTATGAGCTTATTAGGCATTGCAGGTTTAGGTGTAGCACGTAAACGCCATAATAATAACATCGAAAGTGCCAGAAATGCTCACGAAAATTTAAAGAATTTAGAAAATTCTAGGAATAATGGAATACTTTTTAAAGCTATATCTATGGATAGGCAGAAATTTAGTTCACCACAACCGCCTACCACACCTAGCCCAGTTAATAATCGAACTGGTCCCAATGACCCCGAGGGTTAATTTTTAATTTACGGCCTTATTTAACGATAAGGCCTCTGATTATCATTAAAGTATTGCTTATATTGTAAGGCCTTAATCATGAATACTTACAGAATCTACAATAATCAATTAAGTTCAAATATAAACAGTTGCAGAGTCTTAGTCGTTGATAGTATGCCAATCATCTACTTTGCGATTAAAAAGCTTACTAATAATCATTCTTATATTGATGTAGTTGACTATTGTGATAATAATTTTACCATTACTAATTCATATGATAGAAAAAAACCTAATCTATTTATTATTGACCCTGATATTCCTCTTTCAGCTAATGTCATCAAACAATTGAAACGAAAATGTAGTGAGATAAAATTTATTATTTATATTAATAATAAATCGCAAACATGTATTGATGAGTTTATCCGAATAGGTGTCCATGGTGTGGTATTCAAAAGTAGCGATGTAAAAATGTTATTAGCAGCTATTCAATCTGTTAATCAAGGGGTTTTATTTATTGATCAAGCACTAACTCCACACATAAAAAACAGTTCGTTACTACCAAATAACATTGAGAAACAGAACATACTTTTGCCTAAGATTTCCCCGAGAGAAAAACAAGTTTTCAAATTAATCATCGATGGTTTACGTAATCGTGAGATTGCAGAAATTCTTTCAATAAGTATCAAAACTGTTGAATCTCATCGCCTCAATTTAATGAAAAAACTCGATGCACATAATATTGTCGACTTAATGAAATGGGCGAACCGATTAAATATAGAATAAATATAGTAATACACCTTAATTTTAATATTGAGATTTATCTTCATATGAACAACGGCATATTGTATACATGAAGTAAATCACTTCCGTGACAAAGAGATAAACTTAATTTACCACAATATACTAATATCTATAACGCTAGCTAACAATTAAAGGGATAATATGTTTAATCGAAAGCATAACCTACAAAATAGTCATTTTAACAATTCTTAGATCTATATTATTAATATATACCTTAAATCTAAAAATTATCACTAGACAAACTTATATTCAAATTACCTTATTGAGGAGCAGTCATGCTTCATATAACTCATCAACATTTAAAAAAACAACGTTTTGTAGCATATTTACTTTTGTTTTTTCAGCTATTTTTACCGATAGCGTCTATTTTTGTTAATATTGCGAGAGCAGAACAAATTACCAACTCGGCAATTCCAATCTCATCCATTCTATCTTCTTCTGATATTCATCACCAGGATACCGATGAAAGGTTTCCTCTATCGCCAAATAATAAAAAAAATACTGAAGAAAAAAAGGGATCACTATCATCCTCTAAATCCCTTAATCACCAAAATTCGGATGAGAGGAAGTCTTTATATTTAAATGGTAAAAAAGAGAAAAAAAATCAATTAGCGCCTGAAGTTCCCACCTTAGATTTAAATGGCGAACGTGTCGATTCTGCGCTATCTGACATTCAAGTTGCGAATGTAGCCTCACAAGCAGGCCAAATTTTTGCCAACCCAAATAGCAAAGATGCCTCCATTGATTATCTCCAAGGCCTCGGAGAGGCTGTATTAAATCAGCAAGTGAACGACTGGCTAAAACAATATGGGAAAATTAGGTTTCAGCTTAATAGTGATAAAAGTGCTGATGCAAATTTACTATTACCTTTCATAGATAAAATCAGTGATTTACTCTTTTCTCAGGTAAGCTTTAAACAAACTGAAGATCATAAAACCATTAATTTTGGTATCGGCTATCGCCAAAATCAGAGTGACTGGATGTGGGGAGTTAACGCATTTCATGACTATGAAATTGTTGGTGGTAACTCTCGTTTAGGTGTAGGTAGTGAGCTGTGGGCGGATTATTTTAAGTTAGCCGCTAATGGCTATTTTCGCCTTACCAATTGGCATCAATCACATCTTGATAACATGATTGACTATGAAGAACGCCCTGCAAATGGGTTTGATATTCGTACCGAAGCATATCTACCTTTTTACCCTCAAATTGGCGGCTATGCCAAATATGAAAAATATTATGGAAAAGATGTTAATTTAGAAAGCAGTATATCCCCTAGCAATTTAAAAGAAAACCCAGCTGTCAGTACAATAGGAGTGAGCTATACGCCTTTTCCTTTAGCTACATTAAAGGGGCAAACCTCACAAGGAAGTTCCCATGATAGTTCTATCGCATTAGAGCTGACATACCGCTTTGGCATGCCTTTAAATAAACAACTTGATGGCGACAATGTCAGTGCAATGCGTAGCTTAATTGGTAGCCGCTATGACTTTGTGGATCGTAACTATGATATTGTGATGGAATATCGAAAAAAGAATTTACTCATAATTTCACTACCTAACGATACTAGTGCAGAAGCGGCATCCACCTTAGCAGTCACAGCTAAAGTAGAAAATTCGACTTACAACATTAAAAATATTACGTGGTCATCACCTAAATTATTAGCGGATGGTGGGAGAATAGAATCAACAGCCCTTAATTCCATTAAAGTAGTGCTACCGCCTTTCCAACCAACTACAGTTAATGAGCCGCAAATTTATCAATTAACAGCTCGCGCGACAGACAGTCAAGGCAACTTATCAAATACAGCAGCGATGCAAATAACTGTTAAGCCCTCTAAAGATATTATTACTTTGACATTAACACCAGATCACGCGATTAATGCGAATAATACTGATAGTTATAAAGCTACGGCCACACTAAGAAATACCAATACCAATGATGCATTGGTAAATAAAAATGTGACCTTTAGGGTGTCAGGGTTTAGTGATAATTCGCAAGTCACTCTAATCTCTGCCGATGGACAAAGTGGACAGTCCATCTCGAAAAAATCAGATATCAATGGCCTAGTGAACATTGACATTAAAAGTAAAATTGTCGGTACAGGCACATTAACTGCAACAATAGACAATGGTAACTTCGACAAAAAAACACTAAAATTTGATGCTGATAGCAGTAATTTTGATGCGAATTCACCGTTCTCAGCAACCCCTCCAGTAATTAAAGCCAATGGCACTAATCACTCGGTTGTAGCCCTGAAATTGCTAGATAAACAAGGTAATGTCGTACCTAAGCAAGAAGTGAAATTTATTTCATCTCTAAACGGAACAACTTTCACTGTCGTCAAAGAACAAAATGGTATTTACTCTGCTGACCTGACAGGAACACAGCCTGGGGTCAGCAAATTATCGGTAATGGTTAATGGTAATGTATTAACTCTAAACCAAACGGCCACGGTAACTTTATTAGGCGATGGCAACCAATTTGATGAGAACTCAAGCCTAACCGCCATTCCTAAAAAAATTAATGCTAATGGTGCGGACAGTTCCACAGTCACGTTCACATTGAAAGATAAGCAAGGAAACTTAGTTTCAGGCCAACATGTTTTATTCGAGACTGCATTAGAAAACATCACGTTCACACCAGTGAATGAGCATGATGGAGTTTATAACGCCCGGTTAACTGGAACAAAAGCCGGTAAAGCGCAGGTTACCGTTAATATCAATGGTGAGAAATTCAATACAACTCAAAAACCTGAAGTCACGTTGGTAGATGGAGACAGTAAACTCCTACTTAAAGTCGAAGCCAATAAAACCACACAGTGGTCAGATAGAAATATTGAAATTAAATTTACGACGGTAGATAGTACTGGTGTACCTATCCCAAATATCCCATTAAATTTTGATTGCGACAATTGTGTAGTCAGTAAAAACAACGCAAGCAGTGGTAATGAGCTAATCACAAATGATGCGGGTATTTTATCTGTCAACCTCACATTGAGCAGCCCACAATTTGAAGGTGAACGTAAATTAAAAGTTTGTACTGCAGATGGTTACTCTTGTAATGAAGAACTAACTGTCACCTTTATCAGCCCACCTAATATTTCAAAATATCGTTCCTTAGGAGGTAATAGTGATAAAACATATAACGGAAACGCATTTACAGAACCTCGGTTATATACTGGTACAATCCAATTAATTAACACTGGAAACAGCGATAAAGTAGCTAACCGATGGTCGAGTAATGATTCTGGTTTAGCCGTTAATGATTCAGGGCAATTAACCTTCATGCAAAACACCGCTGGTGTGATCACATTAACAGCCTCAAAAAGTGGGCTAGAAGATAGAACGTCAACATTTAAAGTCACTAAATCTACCAATAGCCGTTGGTACTCTTTGACAGAAGGAGAACCTAGTTACTATGCAAATATCAATGCAGGCAGAGCATGTAGTGGGACAAATGTAAGTGCTGTTGATAGCGAAGCTGTATTAAATAGCATTTATAATTTCTGGGGTAACTTAGATGCATACCCAAATTCAGGGCCATTTAAGAATGCCATTGCATTCACACCACTCTTACCTGTTTGGATTGATAAAACCAAGTCAGCGATATCTGACTCAGCTGCTGTGTTTTACTTTTCTGGAAATCGTGCTGGAACGATAAATAGAACCCAATCGTCCAGTTCATCACGAGCATGGGCAATGTGTCAGTATAGTAACTGATTTTATTTTCCCTATATAAAAAAGGTGCCATTTGGCACCTTGAGGTTGTTGACAAACTCCATGTTTTTTAGCATGGGGTTTATTATTTGAGCGATCGAAGGTCGCGATCGCGATATTTTTCTAAAATCCTATCGACGATATTTGTCGCGCTCTATATTTCGTTCTATATAAAGCTAATTGACCTTTAATCTGCCCCAAAATATAAAAAAGAAGCGCCAGTAGCGTAATGCCGATCAGTTAAGAACTAAATAATAGGTTGAACGATCCTACAGTTCTGCAAAAATCCGTAATCATCCCAAGATTACGGATTTTTTTATGTTACTTAGCCAAGCTCTCGAGACTGTTCAGGCTTTCTC
>NZ_JBKQGZ010000044.1:0-9393 GCF_050487165.1 Providencia sp. Me31A | reverse complement strand
GGTTTCCATACAAAGCATTCCAAATTATCCCTTGCAAAAACAGGGAGTGTAGCAGAGCTATCAGGTGGATCATTTTTACACGATCTTTCCTGCCTAATTTGGTGGAGTTTTGCATGATCATTAACAGCACATTAAAGCAAGTTGCAAGTTTTACGCAAAAACGCCTTACCCACAACGCGATTACATCACGCAGAAACGTGAATCCAATTACCAATTTTTTTGTCGCTTAGCCGCCGAGGAAGGTATTAGCTTTTGGTTTGAGGATGCGGGACAAGAGCCACGGCTGTTTTACAGCGATTCTCATTTAGGGATGACGGCGGGAATTGATTTGGTGTATAACCCCCAATACGATACCGATACCCAAGACCATACTGCGTATCACTGGCGCTATCGCGAGTCGTTGTTATCTGGCAAAACCCTCTATAAGGATTACAATCCTGAGCGCCCCTCTTACCCATTAGAACATGAGATAAAAGGGGATATTCATGGTCAGCACCCCTTTTACGAAAGTTATGGACGTTTTCAAACCCAAGAGGATGCAGACCGTTTTACAGCGCTTCGTCATGAAGGGAGTCAGCAATACCGTTGTGTAGGTAGTGCGAACACTAACTGTTTTGCTTTGATGCCGGGTAAAATTTTCGCGTTGTCATCCCACCCTAGTCTTGATATGAACCGCCCTTGGCAAGTGGTGTCGGTTTCTCATCACGGAGTCCAACCTTTAGCGGATAACAGAGGGGGCGAAGGTACGACTTTATCTAATCAACTGACTTTTATTCCGAGTGAGCTAGATTGGCGCCCGCCGTTTATTCATAAACCCATCGCGGATGGGGATGAATTGGCGACGGTGGTTGGGCCAGATGGGGAAGAAATTTACACGAACAAAGACGGGGCAGTGAAAATCTATTTTCACTGGGACCGATATCGTGAACCTGATTTAAGCAGCTCTTGCTGGGTACGTGTCGCACAAGGTTGGAATGGGGATGGGTATGGATTTATGGCGATACCCAGAATCGGTCAGGAAGTGCTTGTCAGCTATCTGAATGGGGATATTGATAGGCCGATTATCACGGGATGTACTTATAATGGGCGCAATGTGCCCCCATTAAATCTCCCCGATGAGATGACCCGTACCACGTTTAAAACGAAAACCCACAAAGGGGAGGGTTTTAACGAATTACGTTTTGAAGACAGAGCAGGCCAAGAGGAAGTTTATTTCCATGCCCAGCGTGACATGAATGTGCACATTGAACACGATACGCGTTGGCACGTTCAGCATGATGCTAAATATCGTATTGATAATGACCGTTTTACAGAAATTGCGGGCAATGAGCACTTCGTCCTTAAAGGCAATCAAAAGGAAAATATTACAGGCAGCACCTCTTTGCATATCGAAGGTGACCAACAGACACAAGTTGACGGGAAAACGGTGCATGCAAGCAGCCAGCAAACTCATTTAGTCAGCGGAGGGAAAATCGTTCTGGAAGCGAATACAGAAATCACATTGAAAGTGGGGGGCAGTTTTATTCGTATTACCCCCGGCACGATATTCACTTCTAGCGATATGGTGGTCGGTGGTGGCAGTGCAGGCAGTGGCGCCCCTGTTGCTTTGGAATTACCAGAAGGCGTCGCGCCGTTTGAGCAGCCCCCGTACCCCGTCAAAAAATACTGTGCCATGGCCGCGCAACAAGCGGGGGGATTAACCGTGAAGCCGAGTGAGAATGAATAATGCCACAGACATCAATTTCGACCCCATGCTCAACCTGGTTATCCTGGTTAACGGCTACCCCGCAAAATGATGTGTATTTTTTGATTAATACCCTATCAGACCCCAATCCGATTAAACGGTTCTATGCCCATGATTGGATTGAGGAGGCCTTCCCGATTTACCACGGAACGGCATTAGCACATTTGGCTGAGGTGAGTCCGTGGCTCGTGAAAGTCAAACGGTCACAATTATTTCACCTCGGTAAAATGTTAGACAGTGAGCCGTTTAGCGACCCCAGTTGGGGGTGGGCGTATCAAAGTCAATTGGATTGGCGTACCCAAATCACCCACTGGCAAAAATACCAGTTTGCTTGGATGGGGGAGGAGAAAATCATTTTTCGCTTCTTTGATGCCCGTATTGCGCGTACGTTGTTACCTAAATTAGGCCGAGGCGACTGGGCATTATTGATGATGCCCGTTGAGGACTGCTTTATTGAAGAGAGTGAAACGAAGGTGATTTATTCACGCCCTCCATATGCAGAGCCGTTCATTAGCCCTGCTGATTATATTCTCAGTGAAGAGTTGATTAAGGTCTGGCGAAATTCAGAACAAGCCTATCTGAATGTGATTGATAATTTTTATATTCAATTTTGGGAAAACCACCCGACCTTAGCTGACTCGTTAGATGAGCCAGAAGGGCGTTTAATTGCGCTTATCCGTGAATGGATGGACGAGTGTCAACAAAAGCGCTTAGACACCGCTTATCTCTTTGATGATTTATTTTTGCGTTACCTTGATGAAAAAGGCTATTTACCCGACATGACAAGGAGTGCCAATGCCGTATCAGTATAATGACCCCTATTGTGCAGATTGTTCTAAGCGTAAGGCATGGATAGAATGTGTGCTGGTTGATGAACAGAATCAGCCCTTGGCGGGCTTGGCTTACACCTTAAAAGTTCGTAATGGGGTTATTAGAAAAGGTGTTACTGATGCACAAGGGTATTTGAGGCAAGAAGACTTACCTCGTACGGTGGCAACATTGACCATTGAAGCTCAAAAACTCACCGATGAAATGGAAAAACGTCCACTGAGAACACTTCGAGGGGAGGCTCACTCGACCGTCAAACCTGATGTGCTATTACAAGGCTATTCCTATCGGTATGCGGTTATCGGGGAATTATGCGACAAAGCCCCGGATATCGATAAATGGGAACAGGCTCGTTTTGGGCTACCCCATTATCATTTTCCAAAAGAAGATGAATTTAACGGATTGAAATTCATGGGGGAAGATTTTAATCAACGTCATGTGATAGAAGTCTGTCCATTTAGAGCGTGGTCGCTAATTCTCAGCCACACCCCAGACTATGACATGGTCAATGCCTATAATTTAGGGTTAATGTCATTGCTTGTGTATAAAGATGAAACCATGATTGACCCTGATGAAATCGAAGATATGCGTGAATTTATCAACACACCAGATACCACCACGTCTGTTTTCTATCAACAGTGTTTTCATTTATCCAAAGTGCCTGTCATGACGGACGGTTACGATTACCCCGCTATTGTGACGGATGTGCCTTTTAAAGAGCGCTATCGCCCTGCAATTTACTTAGATCTTCAGCAAGCGGAAGATGCACCAAAATTTGAGCATGACACCCAAATGTTTTATGTGGAAAACGACACGCAAATTATTGCTGCCTGGCGAGGTACTGCCAGTGTAAGAGATGCGCTTACTGATGCAACGTATCGTCCTATCCCTTGCCCGAAAAGCATTCTTTTAGCTCAAAATGCCAAAGTACATAAAGGTTTTTTAGATGCTTATCAGTGTGTCGAAAAATATTTTCCGGTAAAAATAAAAAGAATTGATACAAATTCAAAAACAAAAGAATTATTCATCACAGGTCACAGCTTAGGAGGAGCACTTGCTTTATTGCACGCCAGCGAATTAAGGGATAATAATCCTCTTTTGTACACCTATGGTAGCCCGCGTGTTTTTACGGGCAGTGGCGTTAACGCCTTAGCATCCGTCAACCATTTTAGGCATGTCAATGATGCGGATACCGTCACCAGTGTGCCATTCGATACCAATATGGATAACTGGCTCTTTAATCTATACGGCCCATTGGGCACTGTTTTTGGGTTTAGTTGGACATTGGCAACATTGCCAACTATTCCACTGCAAAAAGCATTCCCTGATATGGGGGAGGTTTATTACCACCACGGCAATACCGTCAGTTTCTTTGAAGCCAGACAAATCGGTGAAGATCCAAAACATCCAGTCGGGGATGGAGCTGGTACCGTTCGCGCCCGTTGGCGTATGAATGGCAACTATAAATTTTACTTAGTTCCTGACATTGCCAATAAATTAAATGGTCAGTTAGAACAAGAGCAAAAAAATTATATTCATGCCATCAAAGTAGACCGGACTCTTATCGATGAAATATTTCCTAAAGGAAATAACCCATCGTTAGACACGATTATGACCATGGCAACCGACCACTCTATGGCCAGTAAATACCAAGTGATTATGAATAATCGGTTATTGAGTATGTTAGAGCCCACGAAAGCGCCTAAGTTAATCGCTTCAAAACAGCGATTTGAAGAACTCATTCATCATAAAGATGCTTATCCGTTAAACGCGCAGCGTAATGCGACGTTTATCGCGCTTGAAAACGCGCTTAAGAATGAGGTCAAACGAAGTACAGAAAAAAATGATATATTGAAACAGGCACTTGAACGCTACAAGGATGAAATACATGAAATTTAAAGCGAATAAAACGGTATTGGCTATGCTGCTCGGCCTGTTTTTTTTACACGGCTGCGCAGCTAATAACAGTATGTTTTCACCACCATTAGACGGAGAAAATATTCATTTTACAGCTACTGTGCCTAACGAATTAGAGGCCTTACCCATTTTAGCTACCTATCGTTCTGAGGTTTGCCGTAAAGAACGTCGAAACTCAAGCATGGAAACGTATACTATCCCAGGATTTCATAGAGCCAGCTATCCATTGACAATCGCGCAATCAAACCAAGTAGAAACGACCATTCCTGAATCAGGTGGCGGTCAATGCGATTGGAAACTCAGTAATATTAAATTTGAAATCAAACTCAAAGATTCATCAAAAATAGACCCGTTAATATCAAAAAACTTTGGTATGGAAGCCACCTTTGTGCTTGATAATAATGCGCCCGCGACTTTTGATGGCGGATATGAAAAAAAATCAGGAGATATAAATGAGCAGTTAATATTATTTCCTCTAATTATTGAGGATTTTATTGGTGGTCATAAAAAGTCATTTTGGCTAATTGCAAAATACGAAACCATGACCTATAAAGTAAAAAACGCCAATAATATCAATGTTGATCTTGATTATAAATTTAATATGAAAACGTACAGCATTGGACCAAAAGAGAAAAATAAAGATTCAATGGCTACTTTTATTTATCCTAATAAGGAACAAGAAGTTACTAGAGAAAGATTCCCTGATTATGAAAAACTACTTAAGATATCCGAATCCATGTCCGTTAAGTAAAAATCAGCCGCCTATTTTCAGGTTCCGATAAGACCCATTATGTTAAACGGGCAAGTTTATTGTCTAAAACAGCCCGTTTAACACCATCAAAACGCCTCAACCATATTTTAAGCACCAAACACACCCCATAACATCCAAATCTATCCTGAAAGTTTATAACGGTTTCTGTTGCCGTTAGGTATATTTTTAACATCGTCAGAGTTGGCTGAAAAACTGACCTGAAATCGTTGAAAAGCACAAACTTGTTTTGTGGTGTTCAACGATTTTACCAACCGAGTAAAACGATGACGGTAGTGTTATTTAAAATAAGCAGAAGAGTAACGATACACACAGTCGATTTTCGTGATAAATAGAGGCTATATCTCTTTAAAAATTAATAGAAGGTTGCAATAGATGAGAATGTACAAACCACCTCACGTAGGTGAATTAATCACTGAAACTTTGAATGAACTTAAACTAAGTATTGATATTTTAGCTGAAAAGTTAGAAATGAATGTATTAGAAACTGAACAGCTCGTTAATGGTAATCTAATCATTACATTACCAATTGCGAAGCGTCTATCAATGGCTCTCGGTAGCAGTTCATCATTTTGGTTAAATATTCAAAAAAATTATTACAAACGCTCCTCTATTGAGGATGAATTTTTTTGAAGATATTTAACCCATCAAATTATATTTTGTGTATTTTAATATCTGGTCATATTCAGCCAAAATTTAAACTTAAAATAAGCACAGTTATTAATTTTGAACATCAATTGACATAGGTTTACACGAAAAAACTGATGTATCAATACATCGGCAGCGCATCAGTTTGATGCGTGAGAACAGTAGTTACAGTTTAACTCTCTATATCACATATGATGTGCAACCATTTATTTCATACTTACCCATAGGATATATAAAGTTTCAACATTTTATATCCTGCATCAATTCGTCATCAGAATGATGCAGAAATGCATCAGTCTATGTTTACATAGCCATAACAATTAATAATAAACTTTATATTTATCAAATAAATACCATCAAAATTCCATTTTGCGTATGGTGTGTGTTTGTCAGAAATAAGAATTGGAAAGTACAAAATATTTCTGCGCTTGATAAATAGTTTTTTGACGAATCGAAAAAGAGTTTTAAATAAGTAAGCGACAATATGCTTAATTGTTTTCCTCTCAAATGGGGAAATAAAAAATAACGAGTTAACTAATCTATAAATATTCAAGACAACGATACACAGTATATAAAACTGGTTACACTGTTTTGTTATTTACCATAACGTTTCATTACGCGAAACGGCTGAACGCCGCCACGCGTAACACCCATTATATCGGCGCCGTTCGGGCATCGGGCGCTGCGCGGTTATCACAACATCGGTGGGCGGCTTGCCCCGCCCAGTGCCATTAGGCTGCGCTCGGCTCGCAGTCGCCAGATCCTAGCTCGTTCCCGTGCTCGCCGCTGTCACCCCGTGCGCCCCTAAAGGGGCTCCCTGCTTAACGGCTTTATACGTGGGCCTCGCCGGCCCACACCCGGCCAACCGCCGCCCGTGTCGCAGTGAACTGCGCCCCGTGCAACAGTTCTGGTCAGCCAGTCCGTAAGTCCAATAAAAGCCTGACAGAACACCGAAAGATGGGTAAACTTGAAAAAGTGCACGTCGGGTTTTTAGGGTTGGTTAAAACCACTTAATCAGCCAAATGTTCTTTAAAAAGTGATGTGTATCAGGTGGTTGAACGCATCCGGCAGTACAATGGCGTCGGAATACGCCCTATGACCCAATAGGGCTATTGGGCGGTGTGAATCCGTATGGGTATGTGCATTGTCCGGTAGGGTTTATAGATCCGTTGGGGTTGTGTAGTACTTCAAAACTAAACTCATTTCAACACGCTAATTTTTCTGATCCTAAAAAGCTAACTCAGCATTTTGAAAAACATGGTCATGAACTTAGAGCGGCTTCAGAAGCAGAGTATTTACAAATAGGCCGAGATGTTATGGAAAAAGGCCATAAAATAGAATACTACTATAAACCATTAGAACAGCACCGTACCGGATATGTAATGTATATGAGAAATATGAAACGAGGTGATGTGCAAATGGCATTCGTTGGAGTTAATCCTCAAGGTCAGATAGCTACAATACATACAAAAAGCGGTAAAGATGTTTGGAAACTACTCAATGGGAATAAAGATGAAAAAGTTATCAATCTTGTTCCTAGAGATGCTAATGGATTATAAAATATGAAATATTATGCGAAAGTAATTTCATTGAATCCAAATATTGAAGAAGAAGTAACAATTTCTCTTGGTGAAATTGTACTTACATGTTTTATCTGCGATCTAAATAATCCAATAAAATTAGATAGTATTTATTTAGTTGATCTTGAATTTGAAATTTTCGATGAAATAAGAGCTGAATTAGCCACTGATACTTTACCGAAACAAGTTGGAAAATCATTTTCATATGAATTAAGTGGCTATCTAATTGAAAATAAATTCATTATATCCAATGTGATATTTCAAGATGACTTGCTATATGAAGCTTCATTTTATGAAAATAAATATGTGAAAATTTACGTAGATAGAATCAATATCTCATTTTTGAACTAATAATCAACAGAATGATAATGTATTCCTACTTTATCATTCTGTTAAGAGCCGCTCGGTTTACCCTTTAGCTGCAGATAGACTCCGCCATCAACTCGCGAATAGTGTGGTGAGCTGCGCTTGCTACTGTTGGTTCTGCTACTTTATCGCTCTGATGTCTTCGTTGTCGGGGATTAACACCAAACAGCCGTTTAAAATCTTCATCGTGAACATGAAACCCGTCTCAAAACCTGCCTCTTTTAACCAATGCCCTGTTAAGTGGATTGCCGACAGTGGGCTGGTTTTACTGCAATTCGGGGCATAGCACACCGTGTAATAACGTTCTGTTTGGGAAAGAATTCAAGCCATTACACCGCCACCGGATTACTCGCCCATCAACGGGCGGGACGGGGCAGTGAAAATTTCCTGCAATCACTGCAACACAACCCGCATCAGCCGCCATTTTGTACCGATGTGCACCGTTCTTATCAATACGACCGCGCACACAATGTGGTGGGCATCGAGGATGACCGCTGGAAGCAGACCACCTATCGGTATAACGCGAACGACCAAATCATCGAAACCCAATACAGCAACCAAATTGGCAATCACGATGAAAAGTTTCTTTATGATGCGAACTTAAACCTCACCGAGCACATGACGTTACCGTCGGATGCGCAAGGGGCGATGCTGCAGTTATTCCAGCAACAACAAGCGGGGCGAGTCACACGGCGGGATACGGCAAGGGGCTATCAGCTTTATCATTATGATGTGAATGGGCGGCTAGAGAAGAAAATTGTTCATGAACAGGGTTACCGCCCAAAGGAATGGCGCTATCTGTGGAATACACAAAACCAACTGACCGCGTGTTTCACGCCAAAAGGGGATTGTTGGCGCTATACCTATGATGCGTTTGGCCGACGGCTGAGTAAAACGCAAACCGTGGATAGCCAAGCAGCGCATGTTAATCCACGGTTTCCCCAACTTAAGCCCAAAGTGACAGCATGGCACTATTTGTGGTCAGGCTACCAAATGGTGGAGGAAACGCCAATTTATGCCGATGGAACACCGGCTTATGATTCACAAATTCAATGGTTGTACGAGCCGGGGGCTATTACACCGACGGCGCGCTATCAAAATGGCAAATTGCACTATGTGGTGACCGACCACCAAGGCACACCGAGAGAAATTTTTACAGAAGCGGGTAAGGCGAGCTGGGCAGGACGGCTCAATACGTGGGGGCAGATGCAATTTTGGCAATCCCGCGATGGCCTTGCCGACAATGACCCAACTTATACCGAATGCCACTTTCGTTTTGCGGGCCAATACGAAGACCGAGAAACGGGTTTGTATTACAACCGCTTCCGCTATTATGATAAGGACAACGGGCAGTATATCTCCCCCAATCCCATAGGGCTACTGGGCGGGTTGAATCCGTATGGGTATGTGCACTGTCCGACAGGGTTTATTGATCCGCTGGGGTTGGCGGGTGGTTGTTGTGATGAACTATTAAAAAACCAAATAGGTAAAGAATGGGATGTTGGTGATTATTCTGTACTTAGAGATTCAGTTGTAGGACA
>NZ_JBKQGZ010000043.1:0-10140 GCF_050487165.1 Providencia sp. Me31A | reverse complement strand
GACACTCCAAGGAGGGGATAAATTGAGTATTCGGGCGTAAAGAGACTTTTCGTCCATGATAGTAATCCCTGATCATAAAATATGCATTATGATATTATCAGCCACCATAACAAGGGAAGTCCCATATGTAGACAAGTATAATGTAAGCCTTTCTTTTGCTAAACTTAAGTGGAATTCATATTCCATCAATAAAGGTGTAAATACAAAATGACGTTGGCATTTCACCTGTATCGATCTGGTATTGTTTTTTAGACATAGTAAATGGAATAATAATTAATAGGAGAATCAAATGGCTAATATTATCTATATGACCCTTAGAGGGGATAGGCAGGGGCTTATCTCGAGTGATTGTTCAACATATGATTCTATTGGGAATAAGTATCAGCGGGGACATGAAGATCAAATCTTAGTATTGGCAGTAAGGCATTCAATATCACGATCTCAGAATTCCCATCACCACCCATTAGAAATAATAAAACCTATTGATAAATCATCACCATTACTAGGTATGGCTATATCTAATAATGAAACTCTTGACTGCCAGCTTGACTTTTTTCGTACAAGCCAGAATGGATCCCAAGAAAAGTACTATAGTATTACACTACAGAAAGCGAGTATAAAGAATATAACTTACGACTATCCAAATTCTGTATCTCATAATGATAGGCAGCCCGAAGAAATTATACTTCTAGATTATAGAGATATAACTTGGAAACACTTAATGGCATCAACATCTGGATATAGTATTAAAGAAGAAAGTATTTATTAAATAAGATTGTAACCTTTATATAAAAATATAAGGTTACAATAATAATTGGTTACTCATAGGCGCTCAAGAAATATTTAATATCATTATATAGGCCAACCATTGTATCATTCGTTATATACATATTTCCCTTCAACGAAAACTCCCCATCTGTCAATGATTTTAGTTCTACTGTAATGCGGTATGATATTCCATCATCATTTCGCTGAAAGTTTAATACCATAACATCATGATACAAAGAGAGTACAAAACCAGCGCTTTCCTCTTTAATTAATAGGTTTATTCCGTTAATAATTTCTTTTAAATGAAAAATATATACATCAATATTTTTCAAACTAAAGCTAAACACCTCAGATTTGAGTTGAATGTCAGTACTAAAATAATCATATGCATCAATTTCTGCTGAATCATTCCTATTAAAGGCGGTTTCTTCTAAAGATAAAGTGCTATAGCCATCGTTTAAATAAAACATAGTCATCCTTATTATTTATATAGAAAATGTTTGACAACCCAGTCTCTTTCATTCACAACCACCTCAAGAATATAGTCTTGCTTTTCGTAGATTTGCTTTCCTTTATCCTTAAGCCGGTATTTCGTCATTTTTATTTCATAACGCTTAAAGCCTTTATCAACAACTGCTTTATAATCAGCTCCTCTTTTGCCATACCTTATTGCTCTCTCAATCAATGTAACTGGAACATATCTATTAATATCATCCATGTGAGCTGCTGCTTGAGGTAAAAACTTTAAAGCCCTAGGAGATAAACCTAGCTTAAGACGTCCACGCAAAAGAGAAACTAGATGCTCGGTTAATTTGATAGAACCAGCCTTTACTAAAGATGCACCTCCCCCTTTTAAAAGGGTGACAAGCTTAGCTCCATTTTTTAAAAACCATCCCCCTAGTAAAATTATATCTAAGGGGTCAATTAAAGGTGATTCCAAAGGAAGTTCATACTTCCCCAAGTATTCCCCTGTTGCATCATAGACATCATAAACACCAGAAATACCGAACAAATACCCAATGCACATACCTGAATCTTGATCTACAACAGGTACCGAACCCGGAGGGATAGGGCTTGTTAATTCTAACGCAAAATACTCACCTACATGTAAAGGTGACTTAAAATCATAAACACGACCTATATCATTGTAATCAAAAGAACTGATATCTACATCACTCATATATTTCCTTAATTATGCTTCTCAATTCAATATCCATAATGGCCTATCTATAAAACTAATTAGTTAAAAACTACCCGTTCAGGATATTTAATTCGATTCTAAAACATAGAAAAGTAATTGACTACCCTTGTTTATTTTATCACCTTACTAAATGCTTGCTCCGCTATGCTTTCTTCAATAAAGCACTTACTTGTTAATTTTTCATAGAACGGCTTCCAATTTCTACGCCATGTTCTTTCGTTAAGGTCAGGTACTAAATGCCTTATTGCATTAAATGCTACTGATGACGGCACACGATTGAACCCCTTACCAGCACAACGAGGACAATCTTTAAATACAGGAACGCCCTGCTGCTTAGTTTGTGCTTCATCTAATACTTTACCACGCCCTTTACAACGACAACGGTGTGCCATTTGCCCTTTTCCATTGCAAGAAACACATAACTCATCCACCTTTTCATTTTCAATCCATGGCTCAATAACCACTGTTCCGTCTAGTCTCGTTATACCAGGATGTTTAATGACGTCCTTACGCTTATAAATAAGGCCTTTACCGCTACACGCTGAACACTGGCATACTGAACCCGCTGAACGGGCATAATCTTCAAATGCCATCTTGGCCAGAATAATTAGGCAATAACCCAACTTTTTACCTGCAGCTTTAGCCACTAGCTTAGGTGTGATTTTTTTAGCGTATTGGGTTAAGGCTTCTACCGTAGAAAACTTATCCTCTTCGCTGATATCATTTTTCGCCAAAAATGCCTCCATACCGAATTCAGCTTGTGATTCAGTCATGCCCACAGCCGCCATAATATCAGTACCTGTTAAACGGTCTGGGGATGTGCAGCCAGCTACATTGCCGAATGTGGGTGACTTAGGGTGAAAATTTTTAAGTACATTTTCTAATTTCATGATATCCGCCTTTATCAACCAAAAACGCCCAGACCAATAGACCGATCTAGAAATTTAAATAACAAAATTATTTGGCTTCCGTGCTCCCGCTCTCACCCATTAGGGTCTTTATGCAATTCGCTGTGGTGAATGCGACACAATGAAATAGTGAACAAATCATGGGCCTTAGTACCCATTCCGCCCTGACCATGACCGATTAGGTGATGTACGTCATGCGCGATAGAGTTACAGACACAACATGGTTGTGATTTAACCCACTTAAGGTATTCGTCGCTTGTCCAGCGTTTAAACTTTGGCTTTAACATCAAGCTAGCTGGTGGCTCGGGATCGATGGTTAAATTTAATACAGGTTTTGATGCCCGTTCATCATCAACCAAATCGCTGAGGTATTGGTCAGAAAGAGAGATAAGGCCAAATGGTTTATTTTTCAGTTCCTCTGGTAATGTCGAGATCAGCATTCTGTCATTAAACATGTTAAGGCTTGCTCCTGGTCTAAACATAACAGCCTTAACTTCAGGAATAATGATGGGGGTTAATATCCATTGGTAACTCATGATATTTTCTCCACTTCTGCATTGAGAGGCCTTATCTCAATTTCAAATCGACCACCTTTGACTACTTCACACCATCGTATATCTACGTGCCTTACTTGCTTGTCATCTTTCCATACGTTCGCATAGGTAAGGGCATCAAATGGCGCTTTTAAAAAATTATCTATGTCTCTTCTGTGATTAGTTGGTGGGTACATTTTCACAATGACAGATACATTTTCTTCTATCGACACAGGTCTTTTACGTAATTGCTGATATACCGCTGCTATTGCATTAGCCCGAAACGCACGCCCTTTCGCACTGATTAACGTTTTACCGTTTATATTCCGCCAGCACGCATTAACGCTTGGAGGGAAAGGTAGGACAAGGCTTAGAGATCCAGACATATTTGTCCCCCGCCTCGGGTAGCAGATAAGTGATTACCTTTAGCTGAATTAAACTTGGAGTAGTGAGCTTGGCGATAAATTTTAACCTGCCCAATGTCATCAAATATATAATTGCGACCAAAGCCTATTTCCTGACTTTCGCAAATAGGGCAATAATCAATTGATTCACAGCCACCTGAGCGCCCCTTGCGCCAGTGAAGATTTCCATGGAAAGTGGAACAACTTGCACACATAGGAGCGTCGCAAGTGTAAGCCGATGAGAATCGGGATAGTACGCCACTATCATTTCGCTCACCGATGTAGCAAATAACGCCATCGCAATGCAAATCAGCATTGCCCCCACAGAACATACACTTATTGCTAGCCATTTGTCACAACCTCATTCCATAATTTCACAGCCTCGGTTCTATCGTTTACTGCGGGGCTTTTTTTTCCGCAGCTATGACAATAAACATAAAACCAAGTGCGATATTCTAGGGTTTGAATGTGCAGATCTTCACTTCCACATTTACATTGATGAATTTCTGGCATTTTGTTTTTCACTATCTAACCTCCGCCAGCAAAGTATCAAAGCGTTTTACTAGGGCAAGCAACGATGAATCTTTGATACCAATTGATGCGCTAGAGTTGTTTTTTAACTCATCTAATATCTGCTCGCTGTTATCAGAAATGCGGTATAGCCCATCACCGACTGGATAGATAATTCCTTGCTTTTCTAATGATTGAAGTCGCAGAGTTGAACCACCAGCACTTTTCATATTGAGCTCAAGCAGCAAATCATCACGACCAAAAGCTCTATCCTTAAAGGTTTTGACTAACTTAGTGTATTCACGCATACGCTTAGTACTCACGCTGCCACCTCTAGTTTTTTAGCTAACCACTGCGCTTGCTCTATAAATGCTTTCCCGCGCTGTTCTAATTCTTCGCGACTGATGTAATCAAATGCTTTACCGGTCCATGTTTTATCGAATACAACAATTGCTCCGGAGAAACGTGCACCAGATGGAACTTGAGTTTCATCGGCAGGGTTAAACCATTCGGGGAGTTCAAACCCAAGACGACCCCGAATAAAGCAAACATGATCTGCATTTTCTGGCCACCACGCTTCGCTCATCGCTGCCTTTGATAAAAAGACGTATCTGCCGCCTTTTTCACGCATTGAAAACGCATGATTCATGATGTGTCCTACGCCTGTAATAGCTTGTTTTTCATGATATGAACTGCGTGAGTACGGAGGGTTACCAAAAGCAACACCGCCAATTTCTTTTAACTTCGCTGACCAATCCTGTGTTAATGCGTTATCTTCGGCTGTATAGAAATGAGGGCACTTGCTATTCTGTCCATCAGTGAATAGATCGAGCGTAAACGGTCCATAGATAGAGTTAATACCCCAAAATAATTCCTCGGGTGTTCTCCACTGATCCCCAACCTCTTTAAGTTCGTGGGCTGCTTGCAATTTCAACGCATTGAGCTTTTTAACGTAATCACTTTGCGGAATGGCTAGCGCTACTGCATTGCAAATGCGTTCACCAATCCAACGCATGACCGGTACAGCCATAGAGTTGCCAAGGGCGCGATAACGGTGACCATCTGGGCAATCATCAATAGATTTGTCTTTGAAAGGTACTTTGGTGTGATTATCAGGAAAGCCCTGTAGGCGTTCACATTCAATAGGAGTCAATCTGCGTACGATGTTATTTACGCTAACACCATGGCGATCTACTTTCGTTAATGTGTATGAGATATCGCTTTCGTTATAGCCATTTCCATTACCGCCATTTTCAGGCTTGCGACCAATTGTATTACCCGCTAATACAACAACACTACAAGCCGCTTACACAAAAACGCACAATGATAGCCATTGGTGAATACCCTGCTATTGGATTAGCTGACGCCCGTAAAATCAAAGATGAGTACAAAGTATTACTGGCACAAAATATTGATCCTCTTGATTGGGGTAAACAGCAACAAGCTATAGCGCAAGAGGAAAATAGTCATACTCTTGAAAAAGTTGCTACTCGCTGGATAGCCATTAAAAGAACGACTGTTACTCCCGACTACGCAAATGATGTATGGCGTTCACTCGAAAAAGATATTTTTCCAAAATTAGGTAAGATACCAGTCTCTTTACTCAAAGCCCCTATGCTGGTGGAAATATTAAAGCCTATTCAAGCAAGAGGAAATTTAGAGACAATAAAGCGCCTTACTCAACGCACAGTTGAAATAATGGACTTTGCGATGAATGCGGGGATTATTGATGCCAATCCGTTTACTACCGTTAGTAAGGCGTTTCCTAAGCCTAAGAAAAAGCATAACCCGACACTAAAGCCCGATGAGCTTCCTCGGTTAATGCGTGCGCTATCTGTTGCACAAATTGAATTATCAACGCGTTTAGTTATTGAATGGCAATTACTAACCGTTACTCGACCAGGAGAAGCCGTACAAGCTCGTTGGTCTGAAATTGACTTTGATAACAAGTTTTGGAATGTGCCCGCTGAAACCATGAAGATGGGCCATGCACATACAATCCCATTAAACCAACCTGCTCTCGATATCTTAGAAGTCATGAAACCTATTTCAGGCCACAGAGAATTTGTCTTTCCTCATCGTTCTGAACCTTCAAAATCGATGAATAGCCAAACAGCTAACATGGCCCTTAAACGTATGGGATTTGAAGGCTTACTAACTGCTCATGGAATGCGCGCTATCGCCAGTACTGCGATGAACGAACAAGAGTTCATGCCAGATGCTATTGAAGCCGTGCTAGCCCATAGAGAGAAGAATTCGGTACGTGCAGCCTATAACCGCTCAACTTATCTTGAACAACGAAAGGCTATTATGGATTGGTGGGGGCAATTTGTTAAAGGTGCTGCAACTGGTGACATGACAGCCGCAGAATGTATTAAGGGCTTACGGGTTGTTGGTGAATAACATGAGCAAAGATCTGTTCACTCTAGAAAATATCAACAAGGCTAAAGTACTATTTTCACCCTATAACGAGGATAGCTTAGATTTATCTGTCTACTCCTCGGCCCATTGGTGTATCCACCTGCTTTCTACGTTATCAGAAGATGATATTAGCCAAGCATTATATTACTTAAGCGTATGGGACTTAGTTTATGAGCCATTCGTCACAGTTACCGAGTTGACCAAAATTGATAGCGATGTATGGCAATATTTCATAGTTTCACCATTATCAGAGAGTAATAAAATAATACCTATAGTTGGGGCTTGTGCTGTACTTGGTAGCAATGGAAACGCGGGAATTCTATTAGAACAAGCTTTACTTGCGGCTAATAACTTAGCCTTTGCTGTCTTAGCTAAACAACAATTTGACGCTGAAACAATCAACGACTTTGATAACCTTGACTTAAAATCTAAAAAAAGAAAAGCCGCCAAAGCCAAAAGTGATATTTACTATGGCCCAATCAAGGTACAAATGATCGAATGGGCAAAACAGGTAATAAATACAAATACGGGGAAAATAACTAAAGCAGAGCTAACAGCTCAAGTAGATGCTAAATACCAAGAATGGATAGAAAGCAACCCTGTAGGGTCAGAAAGTTATGCTAGATTACATCCATTTAACAAGAACTGTGAGGTTGATAAGGTTATCGCTGAAAAGACGATTTATAGTTATGTATCCCCACTCCTTAAAAAAGCAAGGTAAAAAGATAATGTATTTTAATCCCATTTATTTCAACTCCAATTGTAATCTGTTGTAAATTTCAGAAAATGAGTTAATATTCTTTTAATATTTTGCTCACCCAACGAAAAAATTGTATTTACATACAAAATTTCAGCTAACACTAAGCTCTGAACAAGGATATTTCTGAAAAAATGTATGCTTTACTAATTTATGGATTCCCCCTCACATTACTTGGATTTGAATGGGGTTTAAGAACTATGCTATCTGTTGATTCTTCAGGGTTTACAGGACCAACCCTTGCAGCTGCTGGATTATCCTTTTTAATGCCTCTAATAAAACCTAAAGTAAAACCTATTCCTGGTCACAATGATGTTATTGCAATGTCGAAGGCTGAAGCTTTATTTATGCCAATATTATGGTTAGCTGTTTTTATATTTCTTTTCTGTTGGACATGGTCTTGTTATATATCATTAAAATTCCCATTAGATAAAACCTTTGGCTTTGATAGCCACATGGTAATCGGTGGCACACTATATACAATTAGCCTGATATTAACTGGCATTAAGGAAAAAGTATAATGGATGAGTTAATTAGTTTATTTTTAGCTGGAGCTATGATTCCTACAATTGCAATTCTTGTGAAAAAATTTCTTGTAGACCGAGCATTTAAAAAGATACAAAGCGAAATTCTTGTTAAAAATAAAGATGGGAAAAAACTAAAATTTTTTACCACATTAAATGTCACTGACGAAGAAGTTAAAAAAATATTTGAGTCAGAACTTAACTTTGAAACAAATGTTAAAAAAAATATAGATAAATTTATTGCTGCTCATAAAAACCTCAATTTTGAGTTATCAAATGGAAAATATGTTGATTTTATTTTATCTTATGCTGATAAAGTAATCGCCATTGAAGCCAAGTCAAACGCTAATTTATTCAAAGCCGAATGGATTTCTGATTATTTTAAAGAAAATGCTGATGTTGATGAGTTAATTATGATAATCAACTCTAAAATCCCTAAAGAATTTATCGAAGAAAAAAATAAATTAAGCAATGGAAAAAAAATAAGTTTTATAGCTGCACCTAGAGAAAAGGAACTAAATAAATTACTTACTAATGTTTTAGTTAACGGCTTAGGACTTAAAAAATGATTTTCAACTAATAATTAATAGAATATTTTAAACTATAGAAACTATATATTAGTCCTATTCATTCGTTATTGGCGTGTTTTATTAATACTCAAAGTAATAAGTTGTATAATTATCGAACGCACCAAAATCATATTAATGAACCGTGTTTGCAACATAAACACTCTTTATTAAACTTACTAAAGTAATAAAGAGTGTGATATTGCAAGACTGAAGGACTCTTCTAATGTTCGGTTTGACTCAATATGTATCTTATAATTCTAACTTCGTTTCATCAATACGATAGTAACGCTTCCGCTTACCGTCGATAGGATTGTAAGCCCTTGGGTTATATTCAAATTTAAACTGCCCATTTAGCTCTTGGGCTTCTTTAACACCAATTAGCGCGCCAACTTTATGCAGCTCGGCTAATGTCATTTCCATGTTACAGTTGGCTAATACCCTATCTCGCATAGCATCAGCCGTTACCCAATACACCCCACCAGCATCTATAACTTCATCAGTGTTATCTGTGGTTTCATCGACAAAATCACCAATTGAAGCATCTGGAGCTTGATTGCGAACATAATAGCCGTCAAAGGTAGACAATGAAGAATTGACACCTATCTGCTTAAAGCGGGATTCGCGGTGTGTACTCAAATAGGCGCAAAGTTGCCTAATACCATTAACACTTTCTAAGTCCCCTACCGTTCCTCGTTCTTCAACATAGTTATTAAAACAGGAACCTACGCCTTTAATAGCTTCACCATTGCCCCAACCTGTTACGCCCGACTCAATCGCATACTCACCCGCAGCCGCGCATAGCGCAAAACGTTCTAATACTCGGTCAAGCTGAGAGCTTGCATTATCGGGACGATACATAGTCTTAAATTGGGTAATATATGCCTCAAGCTTTGGCATTAACTCTGAGCGTTCAATATGTGTTAACTTTTCGAGCCAGTGAATGCCGGCAGAACCATAGTATTGAGTAGATAAAGTATTGAGACTGTCAGCAAATGCTTTCGCGGAGGACATACTATGGATATCATCAAACACACCCAATTCATCACTAACAATCGCAGGTATATCGACAAATCGAGCTTGCTGACCTGCCGCTATAGCTTCACCCGCTGCTTTGAGATAGTTTTCAAAAGCATCTTCACTAGAAGCTAGAACAAGCGTTCGCCATTGTAGAGTATCACGTAAAGTAACATCTTTAGTTCCTCGGACTTTACCCTGTCCGAGTGCCAACATATAAGCAATTTGCCCCACCATTTTAGGGTTAGCCGCTTTCAGCTCATCCAGTATTAATGGAAGGTCATTATGTTCGGTGGCCAGAACTTCAATTCCAACTAGTGAAGTATTACAGCTATGTGCATACCCGCCTGTTGTTGAGCCACTCCCCCAAACAGAAGCCGCTGTATGTTGAGCCGTGCTCTTACTGTAAGTATCCCGGAAAAAAGTCCCATTCACTTTCAGAGATCTTCATCCATACTGATATGTATCCTGAGGAGATCGCTATGCGTAAAGCCCGATTTACTGAACATCAGATTATCGCCGTTCTGAAAT
>NZ_JBKQGZ010000042.1:0-10753 GCF_050487165.1 Providencia sp. Me31A | reverse complement strand
GGTTTCCATACAAAGCATTCCAAATTATCCCTTGCAAAAACAGGGAGTGTAGCAGAGCTATCAGGTGGATCATTTTTACACGATCTTTCCTGCCTAATTTGGTGGAGTTTTGCATGATCATTAACAATCAACACACAGATGCTTTGATGCCTGTGTTTTATTTTGTCGAGAAAGACCTCTATTAACGGCACGGCGCATAATATTGTCAACCGCATTCCAACTCAGTTTAAGCTGTTTTCTCACCGCATCAACGGTGCTTATTTTTAGCCAAGAGAGTACGAACATTTCAAATAATAGTGTGTACCGACTGCCTTTTTCAGCCCAAGGAACAGGCAGGGTTTGACATCCATGTTCAGGGCAACGAACTCGAGGTACATCAGCCTCAACTAACGTTAGAAATTGGCAAGTATCGAGATGGCGCCACTGGCGGTGTCGATGATCATGAATGGGTCTATTCTTCCCACAAACAGGACAGACTAAGGGGGTATTTTCTGGAATAGCCACATGAACAGTAACTACACCCGTATTTTCATCAAGTGAAAGAGAAGCGACACTCCAAGGAGGGGATAAATTGAGTATTCGGGCGTAAAGAGACTTTTCGTCCATGATAGTAATCCCTGATCATAAAATATGCATTATGATATTATCAGCCACCATAACAAGGGAAGTCCCATAAATACACAGTGCCAATATACTGCATATTTTTACACTATACAAATATCCCGAATACTTTTTTACACGAGTTTTGATAACTTATTTTTCACTTTCGCTAAAGGCTGATTCGCTTTTATCTCAGTGATACAGCTCTCTTCTTTCAACGTTGAACTAATACCAAGCGCTTTGATGACAGCCTGAATTTCAGCCTGTGATGGTTTCCAACCCGTTGTTTGGGAAATTAACATCACAAGCTGTTCTGCCGTCAATGTCTCATTAAAGAGTGTGGCCAACAAAGCAGGCAATCGTGTATCGAGATGTTGTAATGCCGCACCACAGATAAATGCATGGCGGAAAAATTCCCCCCTAGCTGAACGAGGTATAGACTCTATCACCTCTAAAGCCTTTTTGTCCGCTGGATTTTCGGGGTGAAGATATAGTGTAAATTTTTTCCGCTCATGACTCATTGAGTTAATCCTCTTTAAAATAGGCGATAGCTTCAACTAATGCCGTTTGGGGCGAGTCTAACAGTGTAATTTTATCATCAATCAAGTGCCATGCTTTTCTGATCTCAGGCTCAATCAAAGATGCGCCGCCGCCAACCAGATAAATGCGATTCACATTTTTAAATGGGCTAAGTTCATCAACGACACGCTCGCCTAATTGTTTAATGGCAGACTCAATAGTGTCCAATACTAATGGAATTTTCGACTCATCATTCACAATTTGACGCACAAACTGGTCGTTGTGACGTTGCTTTATTAACTCATCAGCGACCAGCGCACTGGTATCACTGGACGCCATTTTTAATGCACTCAACGCAGCTTGAGTGACCATTGAGACACCAATTTCAGAGTTACCATGAATGGCACTCACACCATCAAACTGACCCACAATCACGCCCACATCCAGTGTTGTGCCGCCCAAATCAATCACCAGTGACTTTTCAAACTCCCCCACATTATCATTAACTAATTGAGTTAACACGGCAGGTAAAGATTCAGGCATCACCTCGGCATCTTTAATCGTAAAGGTTGTTCCTTTATTTAGTTTCACAGGACGGAGGACATTTTCAATTTTGCGCTGAATATTTAATTCATTCTTTTGACAATCTGCTGTATAAAATTCACTGATTGGCAACGTAACAACCAATTCGATATCTTGAGGTTCAAGTCCACTACTTAAAAGTGCATGATGGATAGCTAAAACATTCGCATCGGTATATTGATACTCAATATGAGTCGTTCTAATCGCCTGCTCACTGACCTCGTCATAAGTGAACTTTTGACCATCCAATTCATAGTTAAACGTCCCCTTTCCACCTAACCCTTCAATTTTCCAACCTTTTTTAAATGAGTTCGTTGATAACTTAGTTTGAAGTGCCTGCTTGTCAAACCATGCCAGCTTCACATTTGTAGAACCATCGTCGCAATATAATTTCATACACCCTCACATATTACTCAAATTGGGTAATTAATATAATCAACAAATACTCAATTTGAGAATTAAAAATAACTAACTATGGGATACAACTCATATTGAGTATCTTATAACAAATCGAATCTTAAATCTAGCAGCAATCAAACCGCAATCTAACATATATATAGCTTATATCTTGCCGCTAGTTTGCAGCAAGGTTTCTATAATAAAATTATTGCAGCTAGTTTGCTGCAATAACCTCTAATAACCTTTCTTTTCCTTGTAAGCGTTAAGCGCTTCTTCTAATACCTCAACAAGTAACAATCCTTCTCGTTCAGCTATTTCGCGAATTTCTTTGTCGAACTCAATGGTTACACGAGTCGCAAAAGCAAGTGTTCGATTCGTTTTGCGTGCTGATCGTCCATCTCTTCTAATATAATGATTATCAGCAACAGTATTCTTATTTGATATTGACTGAGATTCTTGTGGTAATGGAGCAATCTCAGGAGCAGACAAACCTGGAGCTGTTTCCTCTGAAGATGGAGGTGTTCCCAGCCTAGATTTCCCTCGTTTTAGTTTAGAAACATCAACCATGTTATTCTCCTATCTTATTAATTAAGGATTGAATCAATTCATCTGCACGTGTATTAAGTCCTTTGTATCTAGTTTCTGAAATAGTTAGCCCTGCATTTTGAGCCTGCCTATATGCAGGTTTTTCCAAAAGACAGCCATTAAGAACTTCATAGCCTGCATCCTTGATATATTCTCTTGCATCATTTTCCTCTGCATCAGTTCCGATTCTACTCAATGAAAAGATCAATTTTGAACGAGGAATACCATCTTTGAGCAACCCATTAAATACTTTAACCGCTGGGATTAAATCGTCTAGTGATGCTCCTGTCGGCTGAACAACCAAATCAGCAACTTTTGCGATTTCTAATGTCCCTTTACTAGCTCGAGCTGGTCCGTCAATGATTAATAAGTCATATGCCTCTGTAGTTGATAATGCTTGAGCAGCAGTAGAAAAAACCTCAACAGAAGCTGCGGGTGGTAATCCTGCAGCTAAACGCCTTCGATGCCAATCAGCAGAAGTTGCTTGCTCTGTATCTAAATCTGCCAGTTTGGTTTTCAATCCACCCATTGTTGCTTCACGAGCTAATGCTCTTGCTTCTGTACTTTTTCCTACACCACCTTTTTGAGAAATAAACGCTACTATCCACGCCATATAACCTCCACTGTGTTTTTACACATAATAGATAGATAGCTGCAATCTTGCAACTATCTAAAAGAAAGCTAACTTATTACATTCATTATAGACAACTACAAGATTGTTGCATGCCAAAAGATAGATAGCTGCAATCTTGCAGCCATCTAAAAGAAAACTAACTTATTACATTTATTATAGACAACTACAAGATAGCTGCATGCTGAAAGATAGATAACTGCAATCTTACTGCCATCCAAAAGGGGTTAAATTTCGTATCAATATACGTTAATCTGACATCTTCACGCGTTTCATTCAGTTTGTTTTCTAAAAAAATGTCATTGACCAATTGAATTTCGTGCAATAAATCTTGATCGCAGGCGATCATAACCCCCTCAGACAAGTGGCCGAATTTTGTTGCGCAGAACAAGTGCTCGACCATAAGGTGCGGCTTTATCGGTATTGATAACCCTGGGGATTTGCCAATTTTTAACGCGATTGAATATTTTTCTTAAAAACCGATAAGCAGCTTGGGTATTACGATGTGGTGAGAGGTAAAATTCAAGAGTATACCCCCGACTATCGACAGCTAGGTAAAGGTACGCCCATTTACCATTCACTTTGATATAAGTTTCGTCTAAATGCCAATTGTTGAGCTCGGAGGAATTACACCAATACCAACGTAACCGCTTTTCTATTTCTGGTGCATATCGTTGAACCCAGCGATAGATTGTCGTGTGATCTACATTTACACCGCGTTCAGCTAACATTTCCTGAAGTTCTCGATAACTGATACCGTACTTACAGTACCAACGCACCGCCCAAAGGATGATAATACCGGTGAAATGACGACCTTTAAATGCATTTATGAGGTAAGCTTCCGTAGAGGGCTGGTTAGCTTAGCATAATGGCTCATTCAAACTTTGCAACAGTGCCAATATAAACACTCCAACGGCGTGCTTATGTTCACATTTTAATGTGTGGATCTTGATGGACTTACTGTAATAAGCCCATCAATTAATACAATTTTATTAGGCAATTATAACTCAAACCTTCGAAGATTAACTATTCTTCAGTAGAGCCACTGAGGAACGTTGTAATCCTGTATTTAAGTTTATTTGATTTTCGTATCCGTAATCGGTGCTCTCACTAAGAATACATAAGAAAGTGCGCCAAGTAATGTTACACAGCTACAAATAATCAAAGCTAAATTGAATGAGTTTGTTTTATCTAAAATAAAGCCAGTCACAATTGGTGCAAATGAAGCACAGATAAAACTCGCAAAATTCTGAATACTACCAACGGAAGCTGTCATTCTCGAAGCAACGGATACGTGGATAAGCCCCCATGCTGATGTTCCTGCAAAGTGAATACAAAATAATGCCATACCAATAAATAAAACAGCTGACATTGATGAGGTTGCTTGAGGCACAATAAAGGTGAATATTGCTGAGAGTACCATACCAATAACAATACTCATTTTGCGGCTTTTCAATGGCGCCATGCCTTTTTTGACCATCCAGTCAGTGGCGTATCCATTTAATAACATACCAGCTGCACCAAATAAGAATGGAATAGCAGCCATTAACCCCGTACTTTTTAAATCAAGGTTATATGCTGTTTGCAAGTAACCTGGTAGCCAAGCTAAATATAACCATGCGGTATAGTTAATTCCGCTAAATCCGAGCATCATTCCCCACATTGTGCGGTTACGGAATAATCCACGCCATTCTGCAAAACTCAGTGGGTCACGTTTCGCATTAACACTGCCTGTATTTAGGTAATCTTGTTCTTCTTGGCTTAGGGCTATTTCTTCTCTGTTGCGATACAGCATATACCAGCCGATTGCTAAAAACATACCGAGCACACCAATGGTAATAAACATGCCACGCCAGCCGATGACTAACATCATTGCGGCAAGTAATGGCGGGCTGATTGCCATCGCGATGGTCGAAGCTGCGTTGAAGTAACCCATTGGGCGACCGCGCTCTTTAATATTAAACCAGTCATTGATGACTTTTACACCGCATGGGTTCATTGGTGCTTCACCAATCCCCATACCAATGCGTGCAAGTACGAATTGAGTGAACGAGTGAACAAGCCCAGATAGCGCTTGGAATAATGACCAAAAGAACATACCAATACCAAGCATTAATCTAGGGCCTTTTCGGTCTAGTAGCGGGCCACAAGGTAATTGGGCAATACCATACGCGAGAGAGAATACAGAAAGTAATATTCCGATTTCTGTTGCACTTAAGCCTAATTCTTCACGGATTGTTAAATTAGCAACGGAAAGTGAGCTTCTATCGAGATAGTTAATAATGGCAGCTAAAAATAATAGGATCATTGCTGTCATTTGTATTCGTTTTAAACGCTTACTTTTCTCAGGTACGATGTCTAAAGTGTCTAAAACTTCCGTTTTATGACTATTAGCTAAATGATTATTCCCGCTAATAGTACTATCTATTTTTTCCACATTAACTCCTTCTCTTCCCAAGATTATTATTAGATTGGTATATTTAAAATCTAATTTATTGATTTTTATTTATTTTTACTGTTATTTAATTATGTCGATCATTTAATTGATGTTGTTCAATCTGAGAATATGTGGGAAGACATATTTATAACTGATAATTTCATTGAATCGTGCGCTTGATAGTAATTTACTGTCTTTTATCGGTACTTAATAAATAAAATATTATATATTTCTGTACTTTATGAATAAAAAACACATTTAATGCGGATTTATGAGCATTACATCACAAATTCCATGGACATAATGCTTTTTTTCTATTTTTTGGCAGAAATTAATAGCCATACAAATAAGGAGAGCATTATGTCATTAATAAATACATTAGTTTGCCAAGAGCCAAAAAAATTAGTTTGGGAAAAGCGCGAAATTCAAGCACCTGCAGCTAACGAAGCAAAAATTAAAATTAAAACTGTAGGTATATGTGGCACGGATATACATGCATGGGGTGGAAACCAACCTTTCTTTAGCTACCCTAGAGTATTAGGACACGAAATTTGTGGTGAGGTTGTGCAACTCGGTTCTAATCAATCTGAATTTAAAGTTGGGCAACAAGTTGCCGTTATTCCTTATGTTGCTTGCTTAAAATGCCCATCATGTTTAAGTGGCCGCACCAATTGCTGTGAAAATATTTCTGTTATTGGTGTCCATGCAGATGGTGGCTTTGCCGATTATCTGAATGTTCCTGTATTAAATTTATTACCTGCTGATGGGATTGCTCCAGAAGCAGCGGCTTTAATTGAACCATTTGCTATCAGTGCCCATGCAGTTAGGCGTGCAGCGGTTCAAAAAGATGAGGCGGTATTGGTTGTTGGTGCCGGCCCTATTGGCCTAGGCGTTGCTGCCATTGCACATGCTGATGGTGCTCAAGTGGTTATTGCTGACACAAGTGCTGCGAGACGCGAACATGTTGCAAAATACCTGTCACTGCCAACGGTTGATCCTTCAGCTGAAGATTTTGAAGAGCACCTGAAAAAGCAATTTTCAGGTGCTTTACCACTGAAAGTTATCGATGCAACAGGTAACCAGCATGCGATGAATAATACGGTAAACCTAATTCGCCATGGTGGAACAATCGTCTTCGTTGGTTTATTTAAAGGCAACCTACAGTTTTCTGATCCGGATTTCCATAAAAAAGAAACAACAATGATGGGAAGCCGGAATGCAACACCTGAAGATTTTGCGAAAGTTGGCCGCTTAATGTCAGAAAATAAATTAAATGCTGAAATGATGCTAACGCACCACTACCAATTTTCTTCGCTTGCTGAAGTTTATGAGCAAGATGTTATTAATAACCGCGAATTAATCAAAGGCGTTATTCATTTCTAATATCTGGGGATAAAATGAAAACATTAAACCGAAGTGAGTTTCCAGGGAAGAAATATCCTACTCGAGTGATCCAATTTGGCGAAGGCAATTTCCTTCGCGCTTTTGTTGATTGGAGCATTGATATTCTAAATGAAAAAACGGGGCTAAATGCGGGGATTACGATTGTTCGCCCGATCGATACAGATTTCCCGCCATCATTAAATACTCAAGATGGGCTCTATACGACGGTTATTCGGGGCTTAAATGAAAAGGGTGAAGAAGTCAGCGATTCCCGTATTATCCGCTCAGTGAATAACGAAATAAATCTTTATCAAAATTATGACGAATACCTTGCTTTGGCGCATAATGAAAATATTCGCTTTGTATTTTCAAATACAACAGAATCGGGAATTAGTTATCATGAAAATGATAAATTTGATGACAAACCCGCAGTAAGCTTTCCTGCAAAAATAACGCGACTTTTATTTGAGCGTTTTAATTACTTTAAAGGTGATACCAGTAAAGGCTGGGTTATTATTCCTTGTGAGTTAATTGATTATAATGGCGAAGCCCTGAAAGCGCTTATCCTACGTTATGCCCAGGAATGGCAATTATCTAAAGATTTCGTTCAATGGATTGAATCAGCGAATACTTTTTGTTCGACACTCGTTGATCGTATCGTGACAGGTTATCCACGAGACGAAGCTCAAAAATTAGAGCAAGAACTGGGGTATCATGATGCTTTCCTTGATACGGCTGAACATTTTTATCTGTTTGTTATTCAAGGGCCTAAGTGGTTAGCTCAAGAATTGCACTTAGATAAGCACCCTATGAATATTCAAATTGTCGATGATATTAAGCCGTATAAAGAACGTAAGGTCGCTATTCTAAATGGTGCCCATACTGCGATGGTTCCTATTGCTTGGCTTTGTGGCCTCAATACAGTCGGCGAGTCAATGCAAGATGAGGATATCCAACAGTTTGTTGAAAAATTATTGAATGAAGACATTATTCCTGTTCTTGACTTACCGGAATCAGAATTACGTGAATTTGCAAAAGCGGTTACGGGGCGTTTCCAAAACCCGTATATTCAGCATCAACTTCTTTCTATTGCACTAAATAGCATGACGAAATTTAAAACTCGAATTCTGCCTCAGTTAATAACAGGTATGAAGAAAGGTTATGTTTCAGATCGTTTAAGTTTTGCGCTTGCCGCATTACTTGTGTTCTATCGCGGGCAGCGTTTTGATGAGTCTTACCCATTACAAGATGATGAAATATGGCTCACTCGCTTTGCCCAAATGTGGCCTCAAGTGGGGAATACTTTAACAATAGAAGCATTTGTTAATACTATCCTTTCGGATGAAAGTCACTGGGAACAAAATCTCAGCTTAAATCCAGAGTTAGTCAAGAAAGTCACCTTACATATTGATTTAATTTTGAATAACGGTATGCGAGGCGCGGTAAAACAACTTAGTTAATGTTAGTATTTTGTCTGTTATGTCACTTTATTATTTAATTGAGTGACACAACAGATATCTTTTTACCCTATATCATTATACTTTTACCATCAAATGATGATGATTGATAATTTACAAACGGGAATTTTAAATATTACGATGGCAAGAACGCAAAACTTACGTCATAAGGTCATTAATCAATTTATAGATGCAATTCGGCATCAATATATTTGCTCGCCTTTGCCTTCTCAGTCACTACTTGCAGATATGTACAATATTAGTCGGACAACTGTACGACATGTATTAAATTACCTTGTTGAACAGAAAATATTAGAAAATACTAATAATAACTTCGTCATTATTAGGAAACCTAATGATGCAGACCTCCTTAATACAGTCATTGAGCTTCCTGAACAGCTAACTGAATTTGAATCTTTTTTTTATAACTTAATTCAGCAAAGGGAGCTTAAACCAGGTGATAATTTCACTGAATTACAACTTGCTCACCGAGCAAATGTGAAACCAGTTGTCGTGCGAGAATTTTTACTTCAATTCTCACAGTATAATTTAATTGAGAACTTGCGGCGTGGTTTATGGAGTTTGAAAACATTTGACCAGGACTATGCGGAAAAACTATTTGAGTTGCGAGTGTTACTTGAAACTTACGCGTTAGCACGATTTATGAATTTACCTCTTGACGATAAACGTTGGGTGCAGGCAAAAGAGTTATTATTCCAACACCGCAAATTGCGAGAAACTGTAGTCGATAATTATCACACTTTTTCTGAATTAGATCGTAAATTTCATTCATTGTTACTTTCTGCTGCAGATAACCCTTTCTTCGAACAATCATTGAATATGGTTACGATCATCTTCCATTTTCATTATCAATGGGATGACAGTGACCTTCGTGAGCGTAACGTTTTGGCAATAGAAGAACATATGACAATTTTGAGTGCTATCATAAGTCATAATGACTTACAGGCAATGAATGAGCTACGTAATCATTTGAATACAGCTAAACAATCGATGAAACGTTCATTACAAATAGCGAAATAGTAATATCGCTCAAGAAGGGGTCCACTTGGAAAACGGAAAATATCCTACGCTAAGCTTGTTTTTTGTACATCTCTATATTAACTGCACGTAACGGACGGTATTTACCTGAACCCAACTTTAGGTTATTTCTCCAAATGTAATCACCACTTAGATTGATATGCACCCAACCGGTTTCATAACAATGCCCTCCTTATTTAAGGATAGCATTGATTAATTGAACTCACAGCACAAACCTGACTGCTAACTATTTTTTAAATCTTTTACAATCGATATCAAACGATAATAATTCATTGGTACAATTTAAGTATACCTTATCTGCACCAAGCAATATGGTACGCATTTCTTATAAAAATCGACTTATAGAGAACCAGTTCCGCACGATAAGTTTAAAGAAACTAAGCTAGTTAATGAGAAGGGATTTATAAAAAATGAGTTAACTGAAGTTTTCGAGTTTACAGGTCAATCTCATCAAAATAAAAGTGCTTTAACGGCTCCATTTGTTGATGAAGAATTCGGATAACAAAAATATCATCGGTTCTATATCGGTAAAAAATTGCATGCTTAGAGTGGTTATGACGCCTAACCCCAACTGCAATTTCTGTATACTCGAATATCCCTTCAAAGTCTTTAGCCGCTAAATTGGAAAGTTTATACATTATGAGCGTTCTTCACTTTCTTAGCGCTGAGTGAAAAATGCGCAAATTTATTATTTGCAACAAGCCCATATTTCTTACTCCTCGCTTTATGACAAATTTGTAATCATTTTTTAATCAATAACCCATAGTTATAATGGTAGTATTAATA
This sequence comes from Providencia sp. Me31A, assembly GCF_050487165.1. Lineage (NCBI taxonomy): Bacteria > Pseudomonadati > Pseudomonadota > Gammaproteobacteria > Enterobacterales > Morganellaceae > Providencia > Providencia sp. Me31A. Next base: position 315 of record NZ_JBKQGZ010000042.1, on the reverse strand, counting down.
TAAATAAACTGATAGAGAGTAAATTTGTTATGAAAAAATTAATATTGGTAATCTTAACTAGTGCGTTATGTATGACAGCTGCAGCTTCTTATGCAGACAGCATGGCTAAAGACAGCATGGCTAAAGACAGCATGGCTAAAGATAGCATGGCTAAAGACAGCATGGCTAAAGACAGCATGGCTAAAGATAGCATGGCTAAAGATAGCATGGCTAAAGATAGCATGGCTAAAGATAGCATGGCTAAAGATAGCATGGCTAAAGATAGCATGGCTAAAGATAGCATGGCTAAAGATAGCATGGCTAAAGATAGCATGG
>NZ_JBKQGZ010000041.1:0-16763 GCF_050487165.1 Providencia sp. Me31A | reverse complement strand
CAGTTCATCAACCATATCTTTTGGCGTTCCGTCAGCCTTTCCTACGGCTTCAACAAACTGCGATTTTCCGTAGCTGTTAACAGTTCGAACATAAAACCAGTAATCAGTGCCGGCTTTTAAATTCTCCCTAGTCCAGAATTGCCCCTGCCCTTGGCGGTTGGCTTTTGTGGTGACTTCGGTGTCATTCGTGCTGGCCAGTTTTTTGTCGCTAAACCAAAACTCAAACGTATAACCATGCTGTGCGGTTTCGCCACCGTGCGGAATGCAGGTCAGAGAGAACATACCACCGACCATTTCAACGCTGACTGGTTTAGGTGGAGCTTGGATATCAAAATCAACAATGGCAGGGGCAGACATTGCGCCAGCCGCATTAATAGAACGAACCTCCGCACGATAAGAACCACGCACAAGGCCTGATAAATCTACTCTGTCTTGTGGCACCTGAATGGACTGAATAACTTTGCCATTTTCAATGATGTTTACTGTGTTATAGCGAACATCAGCAGCAGCTGATTGCCAGCTCAAAAACCCTTGGACGACTTCACCAATATTCGTGGCCACAAAAGCAAGGTTAAGCGGTGGCGCTACCCCACCAGTGGGTAAAACCGTGAATGGGGGTCGAACAAAAGGCTTACCTATAATGTCTTCATAAATATAAGCTCCGTCCTCCTCGAGGAGAATATCAACGCCCTCTTGCGGGTGAAACTTCCATTCAGCAACACGAAATTCAAGGTTTTGAATACCAATTTGAGGCAGGTTTAATAAAATCACCTCTCCTGGTCTGTAGGCGTAACCATCCATATTCATCCGTAATTGAACACGACGCCCTGCCCGTTTTTTACGTAGATATAAATTAGAGAGACGTGCCGCTTGGTATGGGCTAGTGACAAAGCGGTAATCCATATTCTCTTTGATTTCTAACCCATCTTCTTCAATCCATTCATCAACAATAACAGGCTCAAAATCGGTTTTAATGTACTGCTGCTCTGCATCGACAAACGTACCGTAAATGGCGTTAGTTGCGTCACGTAGCGCCAGTTCTGGTGTGATATTAACGGTATCGATGATTTGATTGGGTTCAATGCGTAATACTGCTGGACCATTATAAGCCTGCATCAAAATGCCGTGCTTGCCCGCAACATAAGTCGGCTCAGCAGCAATGCATTTATGCATGTGATCCAGAATTGCTGATGGAGACTCAGAAAGTTCATAGGCCCCATTAATCGTATAGCGAGGCTCTGTGTTGCCTTCGGGCGTTGTTACCGGTTCGCTACATAAATCAGCCGCAACTTTGAACGCATTAAAATCAATATCTGAATCGGGTACACCCAAATAGCTACGGTAAAAATCAAGAATAATTAACGCGCCGTTATTGCTCCAAGCCGTTTTATTTATGCGCGGATCATAGACAGGCTTGCCCCACACTTCGACTTTCACATTCGGAACACCGTACGGAAATTTTTCAGCATCGTATTTCAGGGTTAAACGCAGCCATGCCAGACCATCACCTATCATGTCCGATTTCCATGACGGAGCATTTTTCAATAAGTAAGGATCACAATCAGTGCGGCCATTATGGAATTCATAGCTGGCTTTATCTCCGAAAGTACCAACCAGATCATCGTTCAGCCAAATCTGTCCAATGCGGTCAACTTTATGTGCAGCAATCGCCAGTGCCATGAATAATCGTTCGTTTTCTGTCTGGTCGCCCTTTTCTTCTTCGGCGAAAAACAGTAGCCCGGAACAAACCGTTTTCCCAACAATGATAGTTTCTGGCGCGGTCGGGGAGCGTAGCATTTGCTTGCGTTCTGATTGGTCTCGATACCCCATTGACGGCATTTTATCTTGAAAAATAAACGTCCCTGCAGCCTGAACAGCGATCCCTGCAACAATTAATGCTGTCCCTAACCCCCCTGTAGCAATAACGCCTGCAACCATTAAGCCAGCAGAAACGATATTGGTGACTGTCTTACCCATTTATTCGACTCTCCACGCTTTAATTGGTTGAAAATTAACAGGACGTACACCATCCTCCTTTACCGCCCAAACCTTATTTGCCCACAGCACTCCGAGCGTTTTACCGTCATCACCATTAAACATAACAATATCGCCGCGCATCGCATCATTAGGGTCTATTTCTTGAAAGAAGCCTGATAGACCAGTTTCCAGATCCCCGAACTCAGACTTTAATACTCGCATTGCCCCTGATTTGGTTTTGTAGCGACCACGCACTTTTTCAGCGATATCAATACCGCATACGGCAATTGCGCAATCCGCTGCAAATAAACAACAGTCATGTTCACCCCATGAGAAAGGCTTGTGTATCGCTTTCTGTAGAGTTTCAGGGAGTTGAGTGGTCCAGTTTGGATGTCGCATTTGCTGATCTCCACGCATAAAAAAACCACCCATAAAGGTGGTCAGTTCATTTCAAGTTTAAGGTTAATTCTATTTGTTAACTGATTCGTCCATTTTCTTTAGCTTTTTGAGTAAATATTTTTTGCGCTCATTTAGATTTATAACATCGCATTCATTCTTACTTACAAAATCTTCAAGCTGTTTTTTGCTATATGTCCGCAACTCTTCAGTTGACACCACTTTTGAGCCTTTCAGTTGATCCAACTGTTCATCTGTATATTTAGGGCACCCTTCATACCAAAACTCTTGTTTTTGGGTGGTATTCTCACCTGCTACTGAAAAGCCCGAAAATAACGCTATCAAAAAAAGAATATTTCTCATCAAATTATCCTCATTATAGTTTTATAATAAGGATAACACGCTAACTGGCTTATTTATAAATAAACACTGGCGCATCTTTTTTGCTCCCCCAATAGATTGCCCTTTCAGCCATTTGAGCAACATAGCGGAATATACGATCCCCTATATGTCGCTTTTGCCATGACTCATCAGTAAATCTATCAGGCAAGCCCTGAGACCATCGCTCAAATCTATTTGATACCGTGACTGCAACCTCGCACTTATCACCTACGCTCACACCGATATTGCTAATTTGACCTGCAAATAGCACTTCAGCGAGAATAGGTTGACTATCTTCATTGAGAGCCACCATCATCAATCGCACATCACGTCCTCGGCTCCGCTCATTCATCACATCACCGAGTAATGAAGAATCAAAACCACTGAGCGATAAAATAAGCTGTTGTGGGCCTGTCGTGTTTTCTTCAGATACCGTTTCTATCGCACCAAACTGGCCTACACCTTGATACACCTCGCCAGCAATAACTAAATTACCTGTCGCGGTGTGCACTCGTGTTACGCCAGATTTGAGATCAAGCTTAGCTGCAGCGACAACATAACAACCATCATTAATTGCTTGAGTCATTTCATTTGAAAAAGGATGATAGATCATTAATAAAGCGCCTCCTCAAAAGAAAGTGTAGTGGACGTAAATACACCCGGTGTTCTACGCAATCGCCCCTGATTATTGTCGGTTAACTTAAAAATACCATAGGGGTTTTTTACCTCAATTTTATCCCCCATTATAGGGGGGTAACGTAGCATTGGGGAAAATGAGATAGTTGCATTTCCTTGCGCATCACTCATTACATCAGAAGTAACCTTTTTAAGCTCGTGATTAATTGTGACATTATCAGCCGCCTTTAACACCAGCGAATTTGGTTTCCAGCCCTTGGTTAATAAGGTACGCCCCATTTGATTTGACTGACTGATTATGGGCTCCCCGACGTCATTAGCCCCCATTCGTACCCAATCAAATAATTTAATACGCCCTGACTCCCCATCCAGTTGCGCCAGAATAACTTCCAGTAGCCGCGATTTTTCATCTATTAAATTATTGAGGGTTAAATCACAACGCCATCGACTACCGGGATAACGCACAGTTTGTGCGCTCCCAGTAAAAACAGAAACAAAAGTCTTAGAGTTGCTAATCAGCTGCCAATCAAGAGAAGACGGCTCCAATTCTTTAGGCCATATTAAAATGTCCATAGTTATTTCCCTAGCGTTTTGCGTAGCTTACCGTTAGTTTGAAAATCTCGCATAATCCTAGCCTCTGCCTTAGCAGCCCCTTCCTCAGCACCTTGCCGAGCAGCCTCCCTTAACGCTGCTTCAAGCGCTGCATCGCCATTACCATGTACATGAATTTCTTGCTGAATAATTGAGCCGCCAGCAGGTTTTTCATTAACTGGCATATCAATTTTAGGAAGCTGAGCGCGAACACCCAGTGAACCATCTTTAGAACGAGTTAACGGCATAATAGCCTCTGGCCCCGCTTCCCCCATTAACCCCAGTGAAGGCACTCCACCTTTAGCAAATGGGAAAAATGTCGGTGCATCGATAACCTGACCGCTATAAGCACTTAGACCAGGAGTGTTATACATTCCACCTTTGGCGTTCGGCACATAACTTTGCCACCCCGTTGACATACCCATGGCGCCCGTACCGGAGGCAGAAGCAGCAGAGCTGACACCCGATGCGCCGCCACCAGCAAGCCCACCAAATAACCCTGTTAAGGCATTGGTGATCATTGCCTGCATAGCAATACGGATTAAATCTTGAATAATGGATTGCGCCAGTGATGCGGAAAGCTCTTGAAGTGTTTCCGAGAATGATTTAGAACCCGTTAAAATACCCGTTAATGCGTTGCTAGTACGCTGCTCAACGGTTTCCAATAGGTTCATCTGCATTTTTTGCCAGTTACCCTGAGCGCCATACAATTCTTTCGCTGCTTCTAATTGCGCTTCTTTTGAGCGATTAGTTGCTGCAATCATGAGTTCCTGATACCGCTCCTGACTGATTAGGTCATTGTTGCGATACGCCTCATACAATGCTTGTTGCTCATTAAGTTGATTCTGCAGCTTAACAACAGGGTCAATTTCACCCGCAAGATCATAACTAGGTAAAGCCTTTTTATTAGCCTCCTCGGTTAACTTTTGCTTGGTGTAATCATTATGCAACTGCAAACTAGCAGAGTAATACTGCTGTTCGCTTAATAACTTGGACTGACGAAGCTCATTTAGCTCCCTTGCAGCTTCCTTTTCTTTGCGAACAATAGTGGCATAAGGGTCATACTTTTCAGCAAGTTCTAAACGTTTTTGTTGGTGATTTTCTGTATTAAGCAAAATCAAACGCTGCATTTCGGCTTGACTGACGTAGCCTTTCTTATAAAGACTGGCTAACTTGTCATTATTTTCCTTTTCACTCGCTTGAATTTTTTGAAGGCTTGAAAAATGCTCTGACTCAATCGATTTTCGTAATTGCTGATAATCGTTAAGCGATTTATTTTTTCCTTTATCTTTATCATCACCACCCGTTAATTTAGGTGGAGGAAGCTCTCCAGCGCTCTCAGGTTTTTTATCAAATTTACCGCTAGCTAAAATATTTTGGGCATTCTCTATAGCCTCTCTTCTTTTATCGAGCTCCTGATTTACATCCTCTAGATCACCCAAAACCCTCCTTCTGTTTTGAAGGAATTCATCAGGACTATCTCCGAGTGCATTTGCAAGCCATTCACCGAAGCCGCCACTATCTTTTATTGTCTGCATTTCGGAGGCTCGGGACTCAGAATATTTTTGAGCTTCACCATAAAGACGCTTGCGTTCTTTCTCTAAAAGTTGAATCTCATCCTTAAAATCATCGACCTTTATTTCAAGCTTGATTTTTGATAGCTGCTGTAGCTGCTCGATTGTTTCAACAACAGAGCCACGCATGCTATCAAGTTTTTCCTTGGCTTCATCCGATTTTTGTGAGAAATAAAACAGCGCGCCACCTGCCATCATAGCAGCACCAACAGGGCCACCTAATAAGGCCAAAGTTCCTCTTGCTGCCCTAGCTGCAAAATTCAAGCGATTTTGTGCCGCAGTGAGTTGATTTACACTTGCTTCTTCTGCCTTATTTAGGGCAATAATTTTCGCATAGTTAGCCTCTTGCTGCCGCCTGATTGCCGCTCGTCGCTCCTCGGTTCTTGCGGCTTGAAGCTGAACACCCAATGACTCTTGGGTAGATATTGCCTGCGCTTTGTCTGCTCGGATTTTAGCGAGAGTGGTCTCCAACCCTTTGGCTTGTGCTGCATTCAAAACATAATTGTTTTTCGCAGTAACAAGCATGTTTTTACCCGCTTCATAGGCGCTTAGTGATAAGTTACCCATGTAACGAGATAAACCAATACCCCCAATCGCGGCACCTGCTATCGCAAAACTGCTAAAGTTTTCGGTTAGGGTTGCCAACCCTGCTGACATTGAACGAGTAATACCCCAGCTGGCGTTTATCTCACCAAAATAAGATTTCGCCGCATTCGTTGCCTTGGTGAACCCATCTGCAACGGTGTTATCCATTGAATCAGCGAGCGCATTATTCGCGTCTTTGGCGTTAATCACGGCATTCGCAAATAATTGCATCGAGATACCACCTTTGGTGGCCATCAACTTAACATCATTTTCAGTGACTTTAACACCGCCACGCATGCGAGAGAGTTCTTTAGCAATATCACCCACAACAGAAGGCATAGCATTTAATACAGAATGCCAATCGTTACCTTTTAAAACGCCTGTTACCATTGCACGGTTTAGTGCCGTGAACGCCGATTCAGTTTGCTGTGCACTCGTTGCGTTTGCAGTGAATGTGGATGATAACGATTCAATATAATCTAATGTGTGAGCCGTAGAGTAGCCCAACTCTTTCATTGCTGAGGCTGAACCGACATACAATTCTTGGGTAGTTTCTATCGCTTTACCGTTGCGATTACTCACCGTTAAAAAGCGCTGCTGAAGCTCTTCATAGCGACTGACATCACCTTCAACAGAAGTCAGGGCCATTTTAATTCGAGCGGACATTTGCCCCCAATCATCTACCGCAGTGATCAGGGTTGAGACAGAGAAGAAACCCGCTAATGCGCCAGACATCATTTTTGCCGTACTAGTGACTGTCGCAAGTTGTTTGTTGATATCATTAAGGGCTTGCTTCTGCGTTCGGAGGTCACGTTCGAAACGACGACTATTTGCACTCATCGTTTTGTAATACTCATTACCCGTTCGGGAAGCTTTAGCGATCTCTGCTTGATAGCTCGTTGAGTTAGCGGAGATTTTAATAATTAATTCGCGGAGTTTTGACATAATACATAGCTACCGTTGGGTAATGATCATAATCACGATAAAGAAGCAAAAAAATCTTCTAGCCCCGTTCCCGCTTGCTCTTCTGCCTGCACACTCTCACTATCCCATTGAATTAATGTGTCATTAAGGGTTGTTTTCACGCCTTGTGCATTAAATATTGCAGCAGTGACTTGTGCGGCATGGACATCTAAACGCGCATCACCAATGGGATTTATCGAATCAAATGCCCACCAGAGTTGTAATTCACTGGCGGGCATGGTGCCAATTTCAGAGAGGGTTTTTCCTAGCCGCAATGCTAGGGTGAGCAAGAATTTTAGTGCAGGTTCTCGGACTTTTTTTCAGCTTCATTTGTGCTGGTAATAAGCTCAAATGCTTGATGCACTAATCGTGCATGCACAGGACCATAAATTTTCAGTACTTCGGGTTTATCTTCTGGCGTAAAAACAGGACTTAAATCTTCTTCAAGTAACACGTTGATCAAGAATTCCACATCTGTTTCAAGGTTTCGCCGAACAGTTTCTTCTGTACTGACACCTTCTGAATCCCCTAAATCACGATGTTCTTTAAGCCATTTCAGCCAAATAGAAACCGAGGGTTCACGCAAAACAACATTAACGCCCCATTCAGGCACGGTCACTTTTTTGGTTCGAAATGACTGTGCAGGGTTTAATGCGATATCACGCAGTTTATTGACTCTTTTAGCCATTATTTACCGCCCCCTGTTGTTTGTGATTGTGTTGCAGGTGCAGCCACCTTACCTTTAACAAGCGGCGTGGTTTTACCTTTTAGGCGTAACGTAAATGAGGCCGTGACAACACCGTTCGTAGAAACTGACCAGCTGTTTTGTCGCACTTCGGCTAAAAAGGCATAACCATTATTGGAGGGGAAAACCACTTTAAATGCATGAACGGTATCGTCGTCATAAGCTTGGCGTAACACCTCTTGACCTTCATCAAGCGCCCAGTTACCACTAATAGTAACTTCAGCTGGAGCGGCTAGCCCATTTATCATTTCTTGCTCAGTGGAGCATAATGTCGTGACATCAATGTCTTGTTTTTGACCACCCGTGTAGCTAATTTCCTTCGTTGTGCAATCAATCGACAGCGAATCTGTTTCGACTGCAGCAATATCTGTTGCCGCCAATTTAGAAACGCTGATTTTGGTACCTTGCGTTTTTTCATGTTTACTCGTCATATCAGTTTCCTATAGATACAAAAAAAGCTGCCGAAGCAGCTTGTGAGGTTAAGGTGGGGTTATTGCCAGACTTGGCACTCTAGGATAATTCGTCGGAGTTTCGGGTCAGGCTCATAGCCCGGGCGTTCACTCATATTACCGGGATAAAGTGGCTTAATCGCCTCCCTCACTGCCGACATTAATTCTCTGGCCTGTTTCAGTGTGCTGCTGTAGATATCAATTTGGATATTAAACATCTGCTCAGCCTGTCCGCTTAGAACATCTTCATCCACACGGTACATGGATAAAATACACCAAGGTGGCTCAAAAGGTTGAAGCTCAAGGGGAACAACCTCGGGGAAAACTCGATCAGGTAACACGCTTTCCAATAAAGGGATAATATCCGCTTCGGTCATTTTCGTAGCGCCTCATCAATCGCTTGGTTAAGTTTATTGATGGCAAATTCTGCTGCGGCATCAGCCTTACTATCAAATGCAGGACGAATAAAAGGCTGTGGTGGCATTTTCGCGGTACCATCTTCCAAAAATCGCCAGTAAAACGCATTACGCGGATCTTTGGCTTTCATTGAATTATCGCTATTATTGCCCGCCTTATTTGTACCCCTGACATAAACGCCTGCCGAAACTTCCCCTTTTCGCCTGATCCGTTGATTACTGGCCACAATATTCCGAGCCAACTTACCGGTTCGCTTTGGTGCTTTAGCTCTCGCCTCATCACGTAGTACGCTGGCTGCTGCGTAGGTTGCCTGTCGCAGAACCTTGTTGCTTTCTGCTTGACTCAGCAATTCAAGCTCTTTGGAAACATCCAAAAAGCCGCTAAAATCGATACTCATATCAACCATTTGATACCCCTTGCTTACACAGCAATTCAAGGCGCGTACGCTTCGTGTCAGGAATAACAGATTGAATGTCGTAGATTTGACCTTGAAACAGCATGCGGCACGCTGAAGTGATATCAGAACGATAACGCATCCAGACACGTACGGTGATTTCTGACATTTCGGCACCTGCCGCCAGCAGCTCTCGCCCACTGATAGGCTTAACCTCAGCTCGGGTCGTGGCAACATCTACCCAGACCTTTTCGCGCTCACTGTATTCATTTTTCACCATATCTGCACGCTGGAAAGTCACCTTGTGACGTAATCGCCCTGCTTGCATAAATTCCCCTTACACCCCATAAATACGGTAAGGTTGAAGCAATGCCTCTGTTGCAAACGGCAATGCTGAGGTGATATTACCAATATTGGTAGCTTCGCGGTTTTCATACCACTGCCCTATCAATAACAGCATGGCATTTTTGACATCATCACTTAGCAACAACGGCTCAGGATCGTCCTGATAACCGTCTGATGATTCGTTTTCATACAACGTCCTGCGTGTATAGTGTTCGACATATTTCACGGCAGAACCCGTATAAATTGTCAGCAACTTATCATCATCGGTAAAATCAGCACCGATATTGCAATGTTGTTTAACTAATTCAAGAGAAAGCATTATTTCTCCTTTTTACCTTTAGTTTCTTTTTTTGGCTCTGGCTCTGGCTCTGGCTCTGGCTCTGGCTCTGGCTCTGGCTCTGGCTCTGGCTCTGGCTCTGGCTCTGGCTCTGGCTCTGGCTCTGGCTCTGGCTCTATAGGATTTTGTTCACCTTCAATTTCAACTGCATAGCCTTTTTGAATAAGTTCGCGCCCATGCTGCTCCAACGTTTCAATTTCCTCGCCTTCAACAACAACTTTATTACCAAAATAAATTGCACGTAATATCTTTAGTTTCATCGCTCACCCCAAAAGAAAAAGCGGCCTATTGACCGCTTACATGGATTATTCGCCTGTTGTTGGTGCAGTAAAATCACCATAAATAAAGGCTTCAGGTCGTTTTACCGCTAATGCCAATCGTTCCTCACAACGAATGGAAATCATGTTTTTCTCGAAGTCATCAGTATTCTCAGTAGAAATGACCACGTTAGTTTCCTCACGGTCAAATAACTGAGCCCCTGCATTGAATGCCCCGGTTAAAAACTTACCTTTGAAAGCAGCGGCCTGAGTTTCTACAACTGGTAAACCCCAAAGTGTAGGACCTAACAAACCCGATGGGTTAGCTAAGATGTAACGACCCAATTCGTCTTTTGCTAGCTCAATCTTCGCCCAATCAATAAAGTGCAAAACATGTCCTGACGCAGGGAAAAGTGCCAACTGAGCCTGAAGCATGGCGAGACGCAGGTCATCAATACCCGTTTGTTTTTTCACATCAAACTCGGCTTTAAATTTAGATGCCTGTGGGATAATTCCATGTAAATGAGCCCCAGAGCCATCACCGAACAAGATTTCCTGCTCTTCCACAAACTTCAATCCGTAGCGCATTTCTACATCCACAAGTGACTGCAATTGAGAAAAGTCATCCAGAATTTGCTTAGATGCTTTAAACAAATGTGCAATGGTAGTTACTGCGGTAATTTTTGGCTCAAATTTAATATCACTGTATGGTTTAGCTGTGTTTTCAGGCACAACAGCCGCATTGTTAGTAAAGCCAGTTTGCTGCACCCAGAAAATTGCGGGTGATTGAGTCTTGCCCGGAGCGATAAGCTCACGGATAAACAAACGTTGCTTTGGTGCAACATCGACTCCCGGTAATCGCTGAGGAGGAACGACTCCATCGGCAACATCGGTAGAAATTAAGGCAGCATTAACAGGCACAGAAATTCGTTTATTTCCCTGAATACTGGAGTTGATGTCTTTCAATACTTCAGCAGAAACAAATTGCTGACCGACACTTTGAACTGTTTGCAACGCATTATTAAGTGGCATCTGAGCGACATGTTGCTCCAGATCGCCTAATGCAGCCTTTAAGGTTGTTTCAGCAGATTTTAAAGCGTTTAACTCGGATGCCATTTTATCAACAGTGTCTTTAGTTGAAGCATTTAAGCTACCAGCCGCTTTCGCTTCTTTTAAAGCCTCCTCCGCTTTAGCTGTAAATTTTTCATTGGCTTCTTTGATTGTTGCTGACAAGGTTTTCAATAATTCATTTGTATCAGACATAATGTCTCCAATAATTAATTAGTTTTTGCAAAGGCTCTTACAGCTTCTTGCAAATCAGATAAGGTTTTTGGGTTTATTTCGTTGGTAGCGCTTGGCATACCATTAGGATCGGAAGTAGCGCCCGGCATACTTCCTGTTAAGGCACTAATTAGTTTTCGTCGCTCGGAACGCGGCATTTCCGCTTTAGCCAACGCTGCGTCGAGCTTACGTATAGCGGCTTGGGGACTTTCATCACCATCATTAATTTCATCAGCCGCAAGCAACCCGTCAGCAAAACCTTTTGCTATTGCATCACTTGATGCGATATAGGTTTCATCATCCATCATTTTGCTGACAACACTTTCAGACTGACCACTTCTAGCAACATAGATATCTGCCATTGATTTATCAAAAGGCTCTAAGTCTGCCGCTAATTTTGCAAAGTCGTGCCGGTTACCAACCCCTATTGACCAGCAGTTGTGGATCATCAAAAACGCACCGCGCCCCATATGAATTTCATCGCCTGCCATCGCAATAATGGATGCGGCTGAAGCGGCAATGCCCAAGATATTAACGGTGACTTTGCCACTGTGAGCACGAAGCAAGTTATAGATAGCCAGCCCTTCAAACATGTCACCACCTGGGCTATTGATATTGACGACGACATCATTGCTCCCAATAGCGCGAAGTGCACCAGAAATACGCTTAGCGGTTACTCCCTCCCCCCAATAATCCTCACCAATAACATCTAAAACAGAAATCGTGTTGGCAGAGCTAGCGGCACGGATGCTGCTATTCCACTTATCAAGTGCTCTTGGTTTGAGTTCATAGCTAATCGATGCGCAGGGGCGATCCTCCAGCGCAACTGGCAAATTGTTTCTTTTCATTAAATTTACTCCTCGGAATGAGGTTTTTGGGGTTGAGTTGTTGGGTCACCTTCTGGGAATAGCCAGTTGGTGATTTGAGCCTTAAGCTTTTCAGCCTCACTGCCAGAAATATCTTTTCCTAACTGGTCAATCGGGGTTAAGTTGAGTTGAACAGTGTAAATATCACCACCATCAATAGGCGGAAGGTTTTCAAGACGCCTCACATCATTACGGCTCATCCAACCATTTTGCAATGATGTTGTATAGTAAGCCGCTCGACCTGCGCTATCTGCTCGAAGTAATCCCTCGACAGAAAACTCTGCATAATAATCATCATCACCACTCAATAAACAACGACTGATTTCTTGCTCGATATTGACAAGTAATGGCCTCAATGTGTTCGTTAAAAACTGCATGTTCATGCCTTCCACACTGGATGCCCAACTGCTTTGTTTATCCATATGGCCAACCATAAACGGAGGAACACGAAACCAGCGGCAAATTTCCTCTATACTAAAAGCCCTACTTTCTAACATTTGCGCTGCTTCAGGGTTCATAGTGACATTGTTGTATTTCATCCCCCCCTCAAGCACCATCATTTTTCCAGCATTCTTTGAACCGACAAAGCTTAATAAATAACTTCTAATACGCTCTCGCTGCTCGTCATTCAAAGGAAGTTCTGAAGAAATAAAACCAGAGCTCTGCAGCCCATTTTCGAATATTTTAGCGGCTGATTCTTCAACTGATAAAGCTGAACCAATGACATTTCGCCCAGTTTGAATGGGGATCATTCCACATATGCCATCCATACCAAACCCACGGATATGCATCATATTTTTAATGGGTACTATTCTCTCTTCTTTGGTGAAAGGGTCTGTGTATTTATATTCAAGCATTCCACTAACTTCATCACGCTTTACGACCATGTTTTGAGGAAGTAGCGGAACCAACGCAACAAGCTTTGGGCCGATGTATTTTTTTTCAATAAAGCTATTCCCGCGCAAACATAAACTAGCTACTACCATTAGCATGAATCTTGATGGCGTCATCTCTATATTAGGTTGCTTGCATAGCAACCTATAAACGGGATGCTCTTTAGCTAAAGTACGCGAACCGTCACTTCTGCTTTGGTAGATTTTTATAGGTAAAGTTGAAATAGATTCACTTAGTAGCCTCACACAGGCCCATACGGTTGAGAGCTGCATTGCTTTATCCGCAGTCACAAGCTTTCCGCTAGTGCTCACGCCACTCCATTCTTGCCAAAATTCTCCATTGGTTAGCGATATTGGGACGCCCAACCAATTAAGAAGCGCGCTCTTAACGCGCCCCGGCTTCTTGTTATGCTTCATCAGATACCTACTATGATTGGGTTATTTATGAATCCTGAGTAATCAGGCTTATCTTCATGCAGCATCGCTCTTCCGACTGCCATCATTGTCGAAACCGCACCATCAATTTTATTTTCATTGCCATCTTTGGTTGGCCTAACAACATCATCACTACCCGGCAAATATTTACCGACCACATTTTGAAAGCACCATGTCATGATAGGATTTCCATCATGATGGAATCGACCTGCAGCAAGTGCGGCTTCAATCTCTTTCATGGGATCACTCATATTTGTGTAGTTTTGCGTAATCGAAATAGGCTCCAGCCCTTCATCCTGTAATCGATGCGAAAGCGCAATAGCACCCGAGGGGTCGATAGGACTTGAAACGATGTTGAAATGCGCTCTCAATTTTAAAATTGAGTCCTCAATGAGCCGATAATCAACTTCTGCGCCATCGCTCGGAATGAGAGCACCTTGATTGACAAAGCTTTGATAGCGTTCAGCTGTTCGTAATTTGTCAGTATCCGTTGAATAAATAGTATCTTCAGGTGCAAAAAATAATGGTGACACTGAAAAATAATGCTTTTTACCGTTAATTTCGCGCTTAAAGATTGGTGCGACACAGTTCAAATCTAGCTTTGTCGCTAAGTCGATCCCTAAATAAACATCCTCGCCGTAGAAATCTTCAATTTTTAGGCTCTTGTCCTCCGCTTTTCGCCAGTGGTCCATGTTATAGAACGCTGATTTAGCGGTTACCCAAATATTGAAATGCTTCGTTTTGATTTGATTGGTCTGCCTGGGGGTTGTTATCCCTAGCTCTTGCTTTGCTAACAGGTAGTCATATTTGACAGAGACGCCACAGTTAGGATTCGATTTAATGACTGCTTCAGGTGCTTTCCAGTCATCCTCTTTATCTATCGTGTAGATGATGCCAAAGATTTGATCGTTAGCCCCACCAGTACGAATTCCCTCAAGAATTTCAGTTACTTGGCTGCGTTTATCATAACAAGGGCTTTGAATATCAAAACCTGCTGTCGTGATAATGAGTGTAAGCGGTTGCTCACGCGCTCCCATCCCCGTTGTCATTGTCGTATACAGCGCATCCGTTGAATGCTCGTGATACTCGTCGATAATCGCGCACGTTGGGTTATCACCATCACCAGGATCACCAATTAAGGGCGCAAATACAGAACCATCTGGGCGAGTCATTTTTTCTGCCCATGGCTTGATTTGAAAGCGTTTTCTTAATGATGGAAGCTTTTTGACCATCGCTAAAGCAGGTTCAAAGACTTTCCATGCTTGTTTTTCGGTGGTTGCACCGCAATACACCTCAGCGCCGTACTCACCATCAGCACAAAACATATAATTACCGACCGCAGCCGCAATGAGTGATTTACCATTTTTACGGGGTACTTCGACATACATTTCTGTAAATCGACGATTGCCACACTTCTTTTTTACCCAACCAAAAACCACACAGAAAATAAATAGCTGCCATGGTTCAAGCGTAATACGTAGTTTTCTCTTTGCCCAATCGCCTTTAGTGTGCGGCATGAGTTGAGTAAAACGACAAAACCGCTCAGCCTTATCTTTATCAAATCGATATGGCCAGTTTTTATCTTTCGCTTTCTGGAGGTCGTCTAAATGCCGTTGGCATGACTGTTTGACATAGATACATGATGGAATTTTTCCGCTAACAATATCTCTAGCATATTGATTTGCCGCGTTGACGCTCGGATAAGTAGCCATAATTAAAACTCATCGAATTCGTTTCCATCATCATCTTTCTCTTTTGCGCCAGTGCTTCTCATTCGACTCAACGGGTCTAGGCCGAGCAATGATCCCAATCGTGCTATTTGTGAAACACTGTCATTTCGAACGGCAATTGCTGGGTGTTTTTTAAGCCCGCCAGATCCGCTCGCTTCAGTAATTCCACCACTTTCCAAGTCCATTTTGGCGTGCTTTAAAATAACCTGCTCAGCCGTAAGCATCAGTTGGAAAGCATTACAGTAAGCAACAAGTAAAGGGGCATCTTCAAGTTCAAATGTACCGCGCTCAATTAAAATTTTGCTTTGTGTTTTCCATAGTTTTATTGCCGCATCCCCCATGAGTTCATCGGGTGGAGCAATTCGAGTGATGCTACTTTTTCCGCTTTTAGCAGGTAAATTTTTGCGTCGTCCACCACCCGAAGCTCGGATACCGGTTGCCATTTAGCCCCCTAAAAATGTTAAAAAGTTTCGAAAAAAATAATCCTTAATTCGCGTCCGTAAAAATTTACCTGAAGCGGCAGTCCTAGAGGGCGAGAGGGGTAGAGATTTTACCCGCCCCTCCCTTTAGATGATAATCATTATCATTTGCATAAATATTCATATATAACAGCTACTTGCGCAATCTCTCTGTTGCTGTCTTCGTTTTATGGCAAGGCCAGCACAGTGATTGCAAATTACTATCATCATCAGTACCACCGTGTGCCTTAGGTATGATGTGGTCGACAGTCTTGGCGTCTACAGCTCGAGGTAAACAGTTTTGGCAAAGGTGTTTATCACGCTGAAGGATTCTTGGTCGTATCTTATCCCACTTAGAACCGTAACCTCGCTCATGTCGGCTCTTGCCGGGCTGGTGGCTCTCCCACCCAGTATTCATGTGGTCTTGGCAGTAACCACTACGGTCAGTCGTGGTCTTGTTGCATCCGCTCTTTCGACAAGAACGAGGTATACGTGGCGGCATTGGTAGCTCCTACAGTCGCTTGTGGTGGCGTGGTATTATCCAGCAATCTATCAACTATCATCTGCTGATCTTTGATATCAGAATCAATGGTTTCCCTTTGCTTTTCCATTTCAGGTGGTAACTCTTTATCACCAAGCATTGTGATTGCGTTCTTTATTAAATGAAGAACAATGAGTTTGAGCACCTCATTGAACCCCTTCGATTCATAGTTATAAACCGATTGCCTTGACTGTAAGTCGCTCATAATGACCACCCTGACTTAGTAGATTGCACATCTTGTGATAGCCGTTCGATTTGCTTTCCCATATTAAATACTGTTTGTTCAAGCTGTTTGATTCGTTCAGCATCGCTAGCGGACGCCTCACCATCTGAAGTGTAGGTATTTTTAAATAATGGGTATTCACCAGCCAGCCAATCAACTTTGCCACACTGAGTACAAATGTGTTTAAATCTCGGCGGGTCAGTTAGTTGAATGGTATTGCACCCTTTATCTCTAACCATTGCACCTTGCTTGCAATCATCACATTGATATTCTGTAATAGTTGTTATCA
>NZ_JBKQGZ010000040.1:0-16808 GCF_050487165.1 Providencia sp. Me31A | reverse complement strand
TGATAACAACTATTACAGAATATCAATGTGATGATTGCAAGCAAGGTGCAATGGTTAGAGATAAAGGGTGCAATACCATTCAACTAACTGACCCGCCGAGATTTAAACACATTTGTACTCAGTGTGGTTCGACTGATTGGCTTTCTGATTCATACCCATTAGCTAACAATTCTTACAATCCATCCGATACGGTATCAGAAAGCGATGCTGAACGAATCAGACTGCTTGAACAAACCGTACTTAATATGGGAAAGCAAATCGAACGACTATCACAAGATGTGCAATCAGCTAAGTCAGGATGGCTGTAATGAAACGGCCTAATGTCTACGGTGGCAGATGGGCGAAGGTCAGGCTTAGCTTTCTCAATGAGAATCCTCTATGTGTCATGTGCAAAGAGCAAGGGCGGATTACCGCAGCGACAGTCGTTGACCATATAACCCCACACCGATTACGAGATGCGCTGGCATCTGGTGACGCTGAATGGATAGCTAAAGCCCAAAAGCTCTTCTGGGATAAAAAGAACTTCCAAAGCTTATGCGATCCCCACCATAACTCAACAAAGCAACGCATGGAGAAGAGTGGTGTTGTTGTCGGTTGCAGTGAAGATGGTATACCGCTAGATCCTAATTCACATTGGAATAAATAACATGGCAGAAACTAAGCAAGTAAAAATTTCTAAGTTGTTCAAACATGGTAAACAGATTGGCTACTGCCTCACCGTTGATGGTCAAATGTTGTCTAATCAAAAGCAAGTAAGCATTAACACATACCCATTAGATGCTTCAGTTGATGTTGAATTCGTGTGGCATGAATCAATGATCACAGACGCACCTGATATTCATTTGAAATAGTTTCTATCTGAAATCATAACGGTAGGGGAGGGTGAAAAGTTCAAAAACTTTCCCTTTAATTACCGACCGTAGTCATTCGTGTGCACAACCGCGAAATGAAAAGTTTTTTTCTGGGAGGTTCCGATGGCAGGAAGACGCCCGAAACCGACCAACTTGAAATTGGTAACGGGTAATCCGGGGAAACGAAAACTTAACGACAAAGAACCCAAACCTCGGCGTGAAATTCCAAGCCCACCCGAACACTTAACGGATTGGGGAAAAATCGCATGGGCAAAATTAACCTTGCTACTTGATGGTATGGGCGTTTTAACTATTGCCGATGCTTTGGCTTTGGAAAGGCTTTGTGATATCTACGCTGATATTCTTCAGCTACGCGACACGATAGCAATTGAAGGTCGCACTTATACAACAAAAACCCAATTGGGTGATTTTCTGATTAAAGCGCACCCAGCAGTAGCAATGTTGGCTGATGCGGATCGCCGTTTTAAAAGTTATTTAGTCGAGTTCGGTTTGACTCCGGCAGCTCGCTCAAAGGTGAAAATCGATGGTGGAGAAGAAGAGGAAGACCCGCTCAACGCGTACTTCGGTTGACCCTGCAACGCAATATGCCCAAGACGTTCATGACGGTAAAATTCTTGCTGGCCCCGACATTCGAAATGCTTGTGCTAGACACCTTAAAGACCTGAAAGAAGCTAAACAACGAGGTTTAGTGTGGGATATTGATGCAGTTCAGCGTGCAATTGGTTTCTTTGCAAAGGTACTAAAACTTAATGGTGGTGAGCACGAGGGGAAGCCTTTTATTTTGCTGCCATGGCAATGTTTCGTGGTTGGTTCGATTTTTGGTTGGCAAATGGAAGATGGCACTCGTCGCTTTCGCATGGTGTATGTTGAGTCAGGGAAGGGCTCGGGCAAATCACCTCTAGCAGGTGGAGTAGGTCTTTATTGCTTAACGGCTGACAGTGAGCCGCGCGCTGAAGTTTATGCCGCAGCAACGAAGAAAGACCAGGCTATGATTTTATTCCGTGATGCGGTTGCAATGGTTGACCAATCACCCGCATTGAGCCAGCGGATCACAAAATCAGGTGGTACAGGTAAAGAGTGGAACTTAGCCTTTTTAAAAACAGGGTCATTTTTCCGACCGATTAGTGCTGACGATGGGCAGTCAGGCCCACGCCCTCATTGCGCATTAATTGATGAAATTCATGAGCATAAAAATAATAACGTTGTTGAAATGATGCGTGCTGGAACTAAAGGTCGACGGCAAGCATTGATATTTATGATCACTAACAGTGGCCATGATAAAACCAGCGTATGTTATGACTACCATGAATACGGTCGAAAGGTCGCTGAAGGTTCGATTGAAGATGACAGTTTCTTTTCTTATATCTGTTCACTTGATGAGGGTGACGACCCCTTTAAAGATGAATCGTGCTGGGGAAAAGCCAACCCCTCTTTAGGTTATACCTTTACTGACCGTTATTTACGGGAGCAAGTTACGCAAGCCCAAGGCATGCCAGCTAAAGAAAGCATTGTCCGTCGGCTTAATTTCTGCCAGTGGGTGGATGCCGATAATCCATGGATAAATGGTGATACATGGATGAATTGTGAGAAGGCGTTCACATTAGAGGATTTACAAGGCGAGGAATGTTATGGCGGCCTAGATTTATCAGGAACGCGAGATTTAACCGCGTTAGCGCTTTATTTTCCAAGAATTAAACATCTTTATGTTGAGTTCTGGACACCGAAAGACACCCTGTTAGATAGGGCTAAAACTGACCGCGTTCCCTATGATGCTTGGGCTAGAAAAGGCTTTATCCACACACCACCCGGTAATGCCGTTAAATATGAGTTTGTTGCTGAGCGAATTGCTGAAATCACAGCGCATGTAAATTTGCTCGCGATTGCATTTGACCAATACAGGATCAAATACTTAGAGCCTAAATTAGATGAGGCGGCAGTCACAGTACCCTTAGTTCCTCACGGGCAAGGTTATTATAAGGCGAAAGATTCTGGCTTGTGGATGCCTCACTCAATTGAATTATTTGAAGGGTTAATTGATGACCAGACCATTATTATTCATGCAAATCCCTGTTTACGCTGGAACGCAGCCTCGGCTGTGACGGAAGCAGACCAAAAAGAAAACCGTATATTTGCAAAAAGGAAGAGTACGGGGCGTATCGATGGCGTTGTAGCTTCCGCAATGGCAATCGGTGCATCAGAAGAGGAATACGAAGACGACGGGGATATTGAAGGTTTCTTTGATGATCCAATTATAGTGGGGATCTAAATGAGCAAAATGAAAAAGCCGGGGCGAATCAAATCGGCAATACTGAATTGGATGGGTGTTCCAATGAGCCTCACCGATGGTACCTTTTGGGCTGAATGGTCAGGCAAAAGTAGTAGTGGGAAAATCGTCACTGCGGATAATGCATTGCAGCTTTCTGCAGTCTGGTCTTGCGTCCGATTACTGAGTGAGTCAATTTCAACATTACCGCTAAAAATATACCAAACCAAGGAGGATGGTTCTCGTGTGCTAGCTAAAGATCATCCAGCATATCGGGTGCTTTGCCGCAAGCCAAATTCAGAAATGACCCCCTCGCGGTTTATGTTGATGGTTGTGGCCAGTTTATGTTTGCGGGGTAATGCTTTTGTAGAAAAGCTCTATATTGGTCCAAAGTTGGTGTCATTGAACCCGCTATTACCTCAAAACATGACTGTAAAGCGGTTGGAAAATGGAAAATTAGAGTATACCTACACAGCATCGAAAGGCGTAAAGCGGGTCATTGACTCAAAAAACATGATGCATATCAGAGGGTTTGGTATGGATGGTGTTTGCGGCATGATACCTATTCAAATTGGTAAAGATGTGTTCGGAACGGCGTTATCTACTGATGAAGCCGCAGGTAAAGTCTTTGAAAACGGATTACAGACAAGTGGCTTGCTAACCTCCAAAACTGCGTTGAAATCTGACCAACGCGAGCGGTTGCGGAAGCATTTGACGGCATTTTCCGGCTCTAAGAATGCTGGTAAGGTCATGATCCTAGAAGCGGACTTATCATTTCAAAATGTCACGATGAATCCCGAAACGGCTCAGTTGTTACAAAGTCGAGGGTTCAGTATTGAGGAAATTTGTCGCTGGTTTCGTGTGCCGCCCTTTATGGTAGGCCATGCGGATAAACAGAGTAGCTGGGCATCGAGTGTGGAGGGGATGAATATGCAATTCCTGACCAATACTTTGCGTCCCTTATTGGTCAATATTGAGCAAGAGATCAATCGTTGCTTGCTTGACAGTGATGACGATTATTACGCGGAGTTTTCTGTTGAGGGGCTATTACGCGCAGATAGTGCAGGTCGCTCAGCTTACTATACCACGGCATTGCAAAATGGCTGGATGAGTCGAAATGATGTACGACGGTTAGAAAATTTACCGCCTATTGACGGTGGTGATATTTATACCGTTCAACTTAACCTTACGCCGATTGACCAGCTCGGGAAAGATAGCGCGGGTAATGAAGCAGAAAAACTCAAGGCACAGTTAAGCAACTGGTTATTTCCTGAAGGCAATCCATCAGCTCAAGATAATAAACCTTCCCCTGAATATAACAAACCTCATTCCGAGGAGTAAATCGAATGAAAAAAAGTCATTTGCCAGTTGCGCTGGAGGATCGCCCCTGCGCATCGATTAGCTATGAACTTAAACCTAAAGCGCTGGATAAGTGGAATAGTGGTATTCGTGCAGCCAGTTTTGACAACACCATTTCGGTATTAGACGTGATTGGTGAAGATTATTGGGGCGAAGGCGTCACAGCTAAGCGTATTTCTGGTGCGCTCCGAGCCATTGGGAACAATGATGTTGTCGTCAATATCAA
The DNA here is from genome assembly GCF_050487165.1 of Providencia sp. Me31A. Classification (NCBI taxonomy): domain Bacteria; kingdom Pseudomonadati; phylum Pseudomonadota; class Gammaproteobacteria; order Enterobacterales; family Morganellaceae; genus Providencia; species Providencia sp. Me31A. The sequence goes on along the minus strand of NZ_JBKQGZ010000040.1, from coordinate 12,088 downwards.
TAGTCCGGGGGGTGATATGTTTGAAGGGCTTGCGATTTATAACTTACTCCGTGCTCACTCAGGAAAAGTTACCGTAAACATCTTAGGTATTGCGGCTTCAGCGGCTTCCATTATTGCTATGGCGGGCGATGAAATACAAATGGGCCGTGGTGCCTTTTTGATGATCCATAACTGCTGGTCAATAGGGGTTGGTAACCGGCACGACTTTGCAAAATTAGCGGCAGACTTAGAGCCTTTTGATAAATCAATGGCCGATATCTATGTTGCCAGAAGTGGACAGCCTGAAAGTGTTGTTAGCAAAATGATGGATGATGAAACCTATATCGCATCAAGTGATGCAATAGCAAAAGGTTTTGCTGACAGGTTGCTTGCTGCTGATGAAATTAATGATGGTGATGAAAGCCCTCAAGCCGCTATACGTAAGCTCGATGCAGCCTTGGCTAAAGCGGAAATGCCGCGTTCTGAGCGACGAAAACTGATTAGTGCTTTAACGGGAAGTATGCCGGGCGCTACTTCCGATCCTAATGGTATGCCAAGCGCTACCAACGAAATAAACCCAAAAACCTTATCTGATTTGCAAGAGGCCGTAAGAGCCTTTGCAAAAACTAATTAATTATTGGAGACATTATGTCTGATACAAATGAATTATTGAAAACCTTGTCAGCAACAATCAAAGAAGCCAACGAAAAATTTACTGCTAAAGCGGAGGAGGCTCTAAAAGAAGCAAAAGCATCTGGTGATTTAAGTGCATCAACTAAAAACACCGTTGATAAAATGGCGTCCGAATTGCATGCTTTAAAGTCAGCGGAAACAACTTTAAAGGCCGCATTAGATGAACTGGAACAACATGTTGCTCAGATGCCGCTTAATAATGCTCTGAAAGTGGTTCAAAGTGTTGGTCAGCAATTTGTTTCAGCTGAAGTACTAAAAGATATCAACTCTAGTATTCAGGGAAATAAACGAATTTCTGTGCCTGTTAATGCTGCCTTAATTTCTACTGACGTTGCCGAAGGGGTTGTTCCTCCTCAGCGATTACCAGGAGTCGATATTGCACCAAAGCAACGTTTGTTTATCCGTGAGCTTATCGCTCCGGGCAAAACACAATCACCTGCAATTTTCTGGGTTCAGCAAACTGGATTTACTAACAATGCTGCTGTTGTGCCTGAAAATACAGCTAAACCCTACAGTGATATTAAATTCGAGCCAAAAATTACCGCAGTAACTACCATTGCACATTTGTTTAAAGCATCTAAGCAAATCTTAGATGACTTTTCACAGTTGCAGTCACTGGTTGACGCAGAAATGCGCTACGGGTTGAAGTTTGTGGAAGAGCAGGAAATCTTATTTGGTGATGGGTCTGGAGCGCACTTACACGGCATCATTCCGCAGGCATCTAAATTTAAAGCGGAGTTTGAGGTAGAAAAACAAAATGGCATTGATGATCTGCGACTTGCCATGTTGCAGGCTCAGTTAGCGCGATTCCCAGCCTCTGGTCATGTGTTGCACTTTGTTGATTGGGCGAAAATTGAGTTAATGAAAGATACCTTAGGCCGTTATATTTTAGCGAATCCAGCGGCACTAACGGGACCTACTCTGTGGGGATTACCTGTTGTTGCCACTGAAACTGCCGCTTTCAAAGGTAAGTTTTTAACTGGGGCATTCAATGCAGGGGCTCAGTTATTTGACCGTGAGGAAACTAACGTTGTCATTTCTACTGAGAATACTGATGACTTCGAGAAAAACATGATTTCCATTCGTTGCGAGGAACGATTGGCATTAGCGGTAAAACGACCTGAAGCCTTTATTTATGGTGATTTTACGGCACCAAAAACAGGTGAATAATCCATGAAAGCGGTCAATAGGCCGCTTTTTCTTTTTGGGGTGATCTATGAAACTAAAGATATTACGTGCAATTTATTTTGGTAATAAGGTAGTTGTAGAAGGTGAAGAAATAGAAACACTGGAGCAACATGGCCGTGAACTCGTTTTAAAAGGCTATGCAGTTGAAATTGAAGGTGAACAGAATCTTGTAGAGCCAGAGCCAGAGCCAGAGCCAGAGCCAAAAAAAGAAACTAAAGGCAAAAAGGAGAAATAATGCTTTCTCTTGAACTAGTTAAACAACATTGCAATATCGATGCTGATTTTACTGATGATGATAAGTTGCTAACGATTTATACAGGCTCTGCCTTGAAGTATGTCGAAAACTACACACGTCGGAAATTGTATGAGAGCGAATCATCAGACGGTTATCAGGACGATCCTGAGTCGTTGTTGTTAAGTGATGATGTCAAAAATGCCATGCTGTTATTGATTGGTCAATGGTATGAAAGCCGTGAGAATGTCATTAGTGGGCAGTCCTTTTCGACCCAACCCTTTGCTGTTACAGCATTGCTTCAACCTTATCGTATTTATGGGCTGTAAGGAGGCTTTATGCAAGCTGGGCGTTTACGTCACAAGGTGACTTTCCAGCGTAAGGAACTAGTTAAATTACCCTCGGGTGCTCGTGAAAATCAGTGGGTTGATATAGCTACAACACGCGCAGAAGTTAAACCCATCTCAGGTCGTGAGCTTCTTGCGTCAGGTGCCGAAATGTCAGAAATCACCGTTCGCGTTTGGATACGTTATCGATCTGATATTAACTCAACCTGCCGGATGGTATTTAATGGGCTCAACTATGATATTCAGTCCGTTATTCCTGATGTGAAAAAGACTCGGCTTGAATTGCTGTGTAAACAGGGAGTTAAGGCTGATGGATGATTTTAATATTGATTTCAGCGGGTTCCTTGATGTGAGTAAAGAGCTTGAGGAACTCAGCAAAGCTGAGAGTACGAGGGTATTGCGACAAGCGACTTATGCGGGTGCTGCTGTTTTGCGTGATGAAGTGAGAGCAAAGGCGCCAAGGCGTACTGGAAAGCTAGCCCGAAATATTATGGCCAGCAGCCAGCGCAGTCGCAAAAATGGCGAAGTTTCGGCGGGTGTTTATGTTCGGGGTAGTAATAAAGAGGGGACTAATAGCGATAATTCAATGAAAGCCAAAGACCCAAGAAATGCTTATTACTGGCGATTTTTGGAAGAAGGCACTTCAAAGATGCCACCGGTACCTTTTATCCGTCCTGCATTCGATAGTAAAGCCGATGAAGCCGCTAGTGCAGCAATCGAAAAACTGAATCAGGCGATTGATGGAGTGCTCAATAAATGATTGATGCCGACTTGCTCAAACTCTTAGACCCTGTATTGCCTGATAAGGTGTTTCCGCTCGTTGTTCCGCAAGATGTGCCCGCTATCAGTCCGCCATGGTTAATATTTTCATTCTATGAAGTTGACGAGGATGTGTTCGCTGGACAGGCTGAAACAATGACTAATATTCAAATTGATATTTATGCGAAAAGCCCTGATAAAGCTAGCGAAATACGGGATAAAGCATTTATGGCCATAAAGGTATTAGCACCTACAAATGTCTCCCGAAAATCGGATTATGAATCTGACACGGCTTTGTATCGTAAAACGTTAGAATTCCAAGTCTGGAATTAAATTTCAACTCACACCATCAGCCACCTACGGGTGGTTTTTTTATGTCTATAGGAAACTGATATGACGAGTAAACATGAAAAAACGCAAGGTACCAAAATCAGCGTTTCTAAATTGGCGGCAACAGATATTGCAGCAGTCGAAACAGATTCGTTGCCAATTGATTGCACAACGAAGGAAATTAGCTACACGGGTGGTCAAAAACAAGACATTGATGTCACGACATTATGCTCCACTGAGCAAGAAATGATAAATGGGCTAGCCGCTCCAGCTGAAGTTACTATTAGTGGTAACTGGGCGCTTGATGAAGGTCAAGAGGTGTTACGCCAAGCTTATGACGACGATACCGTTCATGCATTTAAAGTGGTTTTCCCCTCCAATAATGGTTATGCCTTTTTAGCCGAAGTGCGCCAAAACAGCTGGTCGGTTTCGACTAATGGTGTGGTTACTGCATCATTCACACTTCGCCTTAAAGGTAAGACAACACCCGTTGTGAAAGGGAAGTCAGCCCCAGCAGCACAATCACAAACAACAGGGGGCGGTAAATAATGGCTAAAAGAGTCAATAAACTGCGTGATATCGCATTAAACCCAGCACAGTCATTTCGCACAAAAAAGGTGACTGTAGCTGAATGGGGCGTTGATGTTGTATTGCGTGAACCCTCGGTTTCTATCTGGCTTAAATGGCTTAAAGAACATCGTGATTTGGGGGATACAGAAGGTGTAAGCACAGAAGAAACGGTGCAGCGAAATCTTGAAACAGACGTGGAGTTCTTGATCAACGTATTGCTTGATGAAGATTTAACCCCTGTTTTTACACCAGAAGATAAACCCGAAGTGTTGAAAATTTATGGCCCAGTGCATGCACGATTAGTTCATCAAGCATTTGATCTTATTACCAGCACAAATGAAGCTGAAAAAAAGTCCGAGAACCTGCACTAAAATTCTTGCTCACCTTAGCTCTACGGCTAGGAAAAACCCTCTCAGAAATCGGACAAATGCCCGCCAGTGAATTACAGCTTTGGTGGGCATTTGATTCGATAAACCCCATTGGTGATGCGCGTCAAGATGTGCATGCCGCCCAAATCACAGCCGCTATTTTTAATGCGCAAGGGGTAAAAACCACGCTGAACGATACATTGATCCAGTGGGATGCCGAGAGTGTGCAGGGGGAAGAGCGCGATGAGACAGGGCTAGAAGATTTTTTTGCCTCATTGTCTGAGTAGAATGCATTACCTGTAGGGATCTTTATGTCAAAACTTCGTGAACTCATTATTAAAATTTCAGCTAACTCGACCAGTTATCAAGCTGAAATAGCTAAAGCCTCCCGAACAGGTAATGAATACTACCGAACCATGGGAGCGAACAGTCGACGGCTTGAGCGTGATCTACGCGCTCAGCGTCAGGCGTTAACCGATATCAATAAACAACTCGCCACGGTCACCAGTACAGCAAAAATGATGTCAGGTGCACTAGCGGGTTTCTTTTCGGTATCAACCCTGATCACTGCGGTTGATGACTGGGGGCAGATGTCTGCTCGAATTAAAATGGCTCTGACTTCAGTTGAAGGTGATGTCAGTCGCTATGAAGAGCTTCAGCAACGCTTTTTAACCGTCAGCAACCGAAACGGTAAAGCGATAGAAGCCACTCAAGAATTGTATGTCGGTTCAGCCTCCGCGATGAAAGAACTGGGCTATTCTACGGCAAATACACTGGATTACATTGAATCGTTATCATCGACATTCACTGCAAATGCCACGAGCGCACAGCAAACCGAATCGGCATTTACCGCATTAAACCGTGCAATGGTGACAGGCGTTTTAAAAGGTAATGATTGGCATTCTGTATTAAATGCCATGCCTTCTGTTGTGAGTGATATTGCTAAAGAACTCTCTCGCATGCGTGGCGGTGTTAAAGTCACTGAAAATGAGGTTAAGTTGATGGCCACAAAAGGTGGTATATCAATGCAACTCTTTGCCAACGCAGTGATTAACGCAAAAGAGGCTAATAATGCATTAGCCGATTCTATGGACAATACCGTTGCAGATGGGTTCACTAAGGCAACGAATGCGGCTAAATCTTATTTTGGTGAGATAAACGCCAGCTGGGGTATTACTCGTTCAATGTCGGCAGGCTTAGCAACTTTAACCGAAAACTTTAGCAGTTTTGCGATAGCAGGTGCCGCGCTGGGTGGTATAGGTTTATCGCGTTACATGGGTAACTTATCACTAAGTGCCTATAAAGCGGGTAAAAACATGCTTGTTACCGCGAAAAACAATTACGTTTTGAACGCAGCGCAAGCCAAAGGGTTGGAGGTCACCCTATCTAAAATTAGAGCAGAAAAAGCGTTTGCTATTACCACTCAAGAAACACTTGTTTCTCAGCTTAGAGCTGCTCAAACTGAAACTCAGCGTAATGCTATTCGTCAGCAGTTAGCTAAAAATTCAGCCACAATAATCTCTCTTAACCGTGCTGAAATTGCCAGTACAGATCAATTAACTGCAGCACAAAATCGCTTGAATTTTGCAGCTAGGGCAGCCAGAGGAACTTTAGCATTATTAGGTGGTCCTATTGGTGCAGCAATGCTAGCAGGTGGAGCACTGTTTTATTTCTCACAAAAATCGGATGAAGCTAGAGAAAGTGCTTTGTCGCTAAAAGATTCCGTGGTGGAAACCATAGCTGAGCTACAAAAGTTATCAAAAGTAAAAGTTCAGTTATCTCTTGATGAGGATAGGGAAAACTTAGAGAAGTTAATTGAACAGCAAGCAGTTGATGCGAGGCGGCTAGAGAACTACTCCGATGAGAAGCTGGCTAAGTTAGAACGACGGAGTAAAGGGGTGCTTTCTTTTGCTTATGAAAATCCCAATGATTATCGGAGGGAAAGAGATCAGATTTTATCTGATATTGAAGATGGAGAGAAAGGTCTACAGAAATTAAGGGAGAAAATTTCCAATAAAGAACAGGTCTTAAAGGGAAACATATTTAACTCACCATCTGAGACGGAACCAAAAGACTTACCGCCACCAAAACTAACAGGTAGTACTGACAAGGATAAAGGCAAAACTAAAGCGCTTAATGATTATCAGCAATTGCGCAAATCGATTGAGTCAGAGCATTTTTCAAGCCTTCAGAAAATTCAAGCGAGTGAAAAGGAAAATAATGACAAGTTAGCTGACCTTCACAAAAAAGGCTATGTTAGCCAAACTGAAATGCAGCGTTTGATTTTGCTTAATGCAGAAAATCACCAACAAAAACGCTTAGAACTTGCTGAAAAGTATGACCCTTATGCCACTATTGTTCGCAAAGAAAAGGAAGCTGCAAGGGAGCTAAATGAGCTTCGTCAGTCCAAGTTATTAAGCGAACAGCAGTATTACTCTGCTAGTTTGCAGTTGCATAATGATTACACCAAGCAAAAGTTAACCGAGGAGGCTAATAAAAAGGCTTTACCTAGTTATGATCTTGCGGGTGAAATTGACCCTGTTGTTAAGCTGCAGAATCAACTTAATGAGCAACAAGCCTTGTATGAGGCGTATCGAAACAATGACCTAATCAGTCAGGAGCGGTATCAGGAGCTTATGATAGCAGCAACTAATCGCTCAAAAGAAGCGCAATTAGAAGCTGCAAAAGAGCTGTATGGTGCTCAGGGCAACTGGCAAAAAATGCAGATGAACTTGCTCGAAACCGTTGAACAGCGTACCAGCAATGCGTTAACGGGTATTTTAACCGGTTCAAAATCATTCTCTGAAACACTTCAAGAGCTTTCTGCATCACTGGCGCAATCCATTATTCAGGATTTAATTCGTATTGCTATGCAGGCGATGATCACTAATGCCCTAACAGGGTTATTTGGTGGGCTTGCTGGTGGTGGTGCGTCGGGAGTCAGCTCTGCTGCTTCTGCCTCTGGTACAGGCGCTATGGGTATGTCAACGGGGTGGCAAAGTTATGTACCAAACGCCAAAGGAGGGATGTATAACACTCCTGGTCTAAGTGCTTATAGCGGTCAGGTTATCGATGCACCGACATTTTTCCCATTTGCTAAAGGTGGAGTGCCTTCGCTGGGGTTAATGGGGGAAGCGGGACCAGAGGCTATTATGCCGTTAACTCGTTCTAAAGATGGTTCACTGGGGGTTCGCGCTCAGCTTCCTAAAATTGATATGCCAGTTAATGAAAAGCCTGCTGGTGGTAATGTGTTTAATCAAGAGTTTCATATCTCAGGCAATGGAGATGCAGCATTGGAAGGTGCCTTAAGGGAAGCTGCACGACAAGGAGCGGAAGAGGGCGCGGCAAAAGCCAAGGCGGATATTATGCGAGATTTTCAAACTAACGGTAAGCTACGTAAAACGCTAGGTAAATAATCATGGACATTTTAACATGGCCCAAAGAGTTAGAACCGTCATCCCTTGATTGGCAGCTGATTAGCAACTCTAAGACGTTTGTTTCTGTTTTTACTGGGAGCGCACAAACCGTGCGTTATCCCGGTAGTCGATGGCGCTGTGATTTAACACTCAATAATTTAATAGATGAAAAATCGCGTTTACTGGAAGTTATTCTGGCGCAACTGGATGGGGAGTCAGGGCGTATTAAATTATTTGATTGGGTGCGAATGGGCGCTAATGACGTCGGGGAGCCCATAGTCAGTCAGCCAAATCAAATGGGGCGTACCATATTAACCAAGGGCTGGAAACCAAACTCGCTGGTGTTAAAAGCGGCTGATAATGTCACTATTAACCAAGAGCTTAAAAAAGTAACTTCTGATGTAATGAGTGATGCTCAAGGAAATGCAACTATCTCATTTTCCCCAATGCTGCGTTATTCCCCTGTAATGGGGGATAAAATTGAGGTAAAAAATCCCTATGGTATTTTTAAGTTAACCGACAATAATCAAGGGCGATTGCGTAGAACACCAGGTGTATTTACGTCCACTACACTTTCTTTTGAGGAGGCGCTTTATTAATGATCTATCATCCTTTTTCAAATGAAATGACTCAAGCAATTAATGATGGTTGTTATGTCGTTGTCGCAGCTAAACTTGATCTCAAATCTGGCGTAACACGAGTGCACACCGCGACAGGTAATTTAGTTATTGCTGGCGAGGTGTATCAAGGTGTAGGCCAGTTTGGTGCGATAGAAACGGTATCTGAAGAAAACACGACAGGCCCACAACAGCTTATTTTATCGCTCAGTGGTTTTGATTCCTCATTACTTGGTGATGTGATGAATGAGCGGAGCCGAGGGCGAGATGTGCGATTAATGATGGTGGCTCTCAATGAAGATGGCCAACCTATTCTCGCTGAAGTGCTATTTGCTGGTCAAATTAGCAATATTGGTGTGAGCGTAGGTGATAAGTGCGAAGTTGCGGTCACAGTATCAAATCGCTTTGAACGTTGGTCTCAGGGGTTACCTGATAGGTTTACTGATGAATCATGGCAAAAGCGACATATAGGCGATCGCATATTCCGTTATGTCGCTCAAATGGCTGAAAGGGCAATCTACTGGGGAAGTAAAAAAGATGCACCAGTGTTTATTTATAAATAGTTAGTGATAATATGCAAGCAATCAATTGTTACTTAATTAATTGGAGCTTTACATGGCGAAAGTGAAAGTACATGCTGCAAATTTTCCATACACAGAAATATCCATAACAAGCGGAGCTTTTTTTATCAAAGAAGGAGTCTTTCAGTTTAATGGAGAATGTGTTCTAGCCAATAAAATAAAAACTATCGATATAGCTAGCGAAGATAGTGTTAAAAAAGTTGGCGGTGCTCTTGGGTGGGGGGTTGCTGGCGGTGTTTTACTTGGTCCTATAGGGGCGATTGCTGGTATATTTTTGGGTGGTAACAAAAAAGAAGTGACGTTCATTGTTGAACTTGAAGATGAAAGAAAATTCATGGGAACCACAGATACCAAATCCTATACTAAAGTAGTTGCTAAAAAGATGGAATATGATTCATTTAAAATCTAGTCAATAGCACAGAAATCTGACCCGCTTCGGCGGGTTTTTTTATGCGCGGAGATCAGCTAATGCGACATCCAAATTGGACAATTCAACTCCCTGAAGCTCTACAGCAAGCGATTCACAAGCCGTTTTCATGGGGTGAACATGACTGTTGTTTATTTGCAGCGGATTGCGTTATTGCCGTGTGTGGTGTCGATATCGCAGAAAAGGCTCGAGGCAGATACAAAACTAAATCAGGGGCAATGCGAGTATTAAAGTCTGAGTTCGGGGATCTGGAAACTGGTCTATCAGGCTTCTTTCAAGAAATAGACCCTAATGAAGCAATGCGCGGCGACATTGTTATGTTCAATGGTGATGACGGCAAAACGCTCGGGGTGCTGTGGGCTAATAAGATTTGGGCGGTAACTGATGATGGCGCACGCCCTGTTAACTTTCAACCGATTAAAGCGTGGAGAGTCGAATAAATGGGTAAGACAGTCACCAATATCGTTTCTGCCGGCTTAATGGTTGCGGGTGTTATTGCTACAGGGGGGTTAGGGACGGCATTAATTGTTGCAGGCATTGCGGTTCAAGCTGCTGGTACAATGATTTTCAAAGATAAAATGCCCTCAATGGGATATCGTGACCAGTCAGAACGCAAGCAGATGCTGCGCTCATCGACTGCACCAGAAACTATCATTGTTGGGAAAACGGTTTGTTCCGGGCTACTGTTTTTCGCCGAAGAAGAAAAGGGCGACCAGACAGAAAACGAACGATTATTCATGGCATTAGCTATTGCTGCACATAAAGTTGACCACATTGGCCAGATTTGGCTTAACGATGATCTGATTGGTACTTTCGGTGATAAAGCTAGCTATGAATTCCATAATGGCCGTACAGATTGTGATCCTTACTTATTGAAAAATGCTCCGTCATGGAAATCTGACATGATAGGTGATGGTCTGGCATGGCTGCGTTTAACCCTGAAATACGATGCTGAAAAATTTCCGTACGGTGTTCCGAATGTGAAAGTCGAAGTGTGGGGGAAGCCTGTCTATGATCCGCGCACAAATAAAACGGCTTGGAGCAATAACGGGGCATTAATTATTCTTGATTTTTACCGTAGCTATTTGGGTGTACCCGATTCAGACATTGATTTTGATTCGTTTAAAATTGCTGCTGATTTATGTAGCGAACCGGTAACAACGCCCGAAGGCAACACGGAGCCTCGCTATACGATTAATGGGGCCTATGAGCTTTCTGAGTCTCCATCAGCAATTCTGGATCACATGCATAAATGCATTGCTGCTGAGCCGACTTATGTTGCGGGCAAGCACGGTATTTTGATGCAGGCTTATAATGGCCCTGCGGTGTTACGCATTGAACCTAATCAAATTATTGATACCGTGAATATTACCCCTGAACTTGCGCTACGTGATGCGACTAATGCCATTTACGGTACGTTTGTGGATGCAGAGCAACAATACATCAAAACCGATTTTGAACCGGTTATTGTTGATGAATGGATTGAAGAAGATGGGCTCGAAATCAAAGAGAATATGGATTACCGCTTTGTTACTAGCCCATACCAAGCGGCACGTCTCTCAAATTTATACCTTCGTAAAAAACGGGCGGGGCGTCGTGTTCAATTACGGATGAATATGGATGGTTACGCATACAGACCAGGAGAGGTGATTTTATTAAATCTGCCTCAAATTGGTATTCAAAACCTTGAATTTCGTGTTGCTGAATGGAAGTTTCACCCGCAAGAGGGCGTTGATATTCTCCTCGAGGAGGATGGCGCTTATATCTATGAAGATATAATTGGTAAACCTTTTGTTCGTCCGCCATTCACTGTTTTACCGACTGGCGGTGTTGCGCCACCGCTTAACCTTGCTTTTGTGGCCACGAATATTGGTGAAGTTGTTCAAGGGTATTTGAGCTGGCAATCAGCTGCTGCAGATGTTCGCTATAACACAGTAAACATCATTGAAAATGGCAAAGTTATTCAGTCCATTCAGGTACCACAGGATAGAGTGGATTTATCAGGCCTTGTGCGTGGTTCTTATCGTGCGGAGGTTCGTTCTATTAATGCGGCTGGTGCAATGTCTGCCCCTGCCATTGTTGATTTTGATATTCAGGCCCCACCTAAACCCGTTAGTGTTGAAATGGTTGGTGGCATATTCTCTCTGACCTGTATTCCGCACGGTGGCGAAACCGCACAGCATGGTTATACGTTTGAATTCTGGTTCAGCGACAAAAAACTGGCCAGCACGAATGACACCGAAGTCACAACAAAAGCCAATCGTCAAGGGCAGGGACAATTCTGGACTAAGGAGAATTTAAAAGCCGATACCAACTATTGGTTTTATATTCGTACGGTTAACAGCTATGGCAAATCTCCGTTTGTTGAAGCTGTAGGAAAGGCTGACGGAACGCCAAAGGATATGATTGACGAATTGGGTAATAATTTCCTCAGCAATGAAGCCGGTCAAATCATGCAGGAGCAAATCGACTTCAATAAGGATCACATTGAAGACTTAACGCTCGAACAACTCGAAATTAAGCATGACATTGTCAATGTTGATAGCAAGACAATTGAACTTGATAACAAAGTCTTTCAACT
>NZ_JBKQGZ010000039.1:0-19606 GCF_050487165.1 Providencia sp. Me31A | reverse complement strand
GCCGCTATCATACTCCGCCATCAACTCGCCATGGTATGCCGTATGGCGGTTAGCTGCGCTTGCTGTTGTTGGTTTTGTTGCTTTATCGTTCGGATATCTTCGCTGTCGGGGATTAACACCAAACAGCTATCCGAAAAAGCAGAAGACATTAAGAAATTGATGAAAGAAACGGAGAGTTATAAAAATCTGTCACCAGAAGAGCAAATAAAAAAAGCCCAAAAGTTAGCCGAAGACACGCAAGAAATATTAGCCTCATTAAATGCATGTGCACGGGCACGAAAATGTAACTTAGTCCCTTATTCTGTAAAAAATGCCATTAAGGGGGCTAGAGGGAGTAAAACGGAGCCTGCCAACAACGGCGGCTGTTGCAAAGGGCAAACGGGGCATCATTTAATTTATTCCAATATGATAAAAGACGCCTGTCCAAATTATGATGCATCCGTTGCTCCGACCGTTTTTGTCGAAGGGACTTCTTGGCATAGTGGGAGCCATGGGCGTATTCATACGGCGATGGATGATGAACTTAGCCCCTTAGTTAAAAATAATAAATTAGATAATAATACTCTGAGTATGGATCAGGCGATTGATGCGGCAGTACGTTCCCACAAAAAAACATTTCCATATGCCAACTGTTCTAATCATTGCATAAGAGAACAACTTAAGGGCTACTACTTGCCGATGTGTAAGAATGCACGATTGCCTGCCAAAGACTCTCGAGGTAATCCAATAACAGTTGAAAAAGAGAGAGAAAGATAATGAGTTATGTTACTAAAGAACATTGGGCTAAATATATCAAAGGGTATATTTTTACTGGATGTGCAATCCGAGATAAAAATATCGTGTATTTTTGCTTACGCAAAGATGTTCCCTATGAAAAAGCCAGAAATCTCTGGAATAGTGAAATACCTTCACAGTTGTTATGTATTTATTTAGATACACCAGATGACCCGATTGATTATATTAGATTTGAGGGGTTTGATAGTCCTAAAGTGGGAGTTTGTTTCAAACCAAAAGAACAAGGGATGCTTGCTTCTAGAGGGGATGATGGGTTTGTAAAATCTATGGGTAGTGGTTCTAAGTTTCCCTTAGAAAAGGTCATGGAAGGTGATTTTGCAAATCCTAAAAATATCAAATGCATTGAAGGTTATGCCTATTATGTCGGCTCTGCACGTGAAATTTATAAACGTGTCGACATTGGAAAATGGGTGCGACTTCAAAAAGGTATTCCAGGTGGAGAAACAGATACCGATATGGGATTCACGGATCTTGATGGTTTTTCAGAGCAAGATATGTATGCCGTTGGCGGTGAAGGGGATGTCTGGCACTATGATGGTGAACAATGGATCCCCTGTGGCTTTCCCTCCAATGAACAATTAAGCGCAGTGCTGTGCGCCCCAGATGGTTATGTGTATATCGGTGGTGAAGGCGGCAGCCTATGGCGTGGCCGTCAATTCCAATGGGAAAAATTGTACCACGGGGGCTCGACGATTTTACTGAATCAACTGCGCTGGTTTGAAGATAAAGTCTGGGCTTGTGATGACTATCGTTTACAGTGTTGGGACGGCAATGAAATGGTACGCCCGATGGATGGTGATGAATCTGTTCTTCTGTCTGGCCATATGGATGTGCGTGACGGCATTTTAGTGGTAGCGGGTGATTATAGTGTAGACCTGTATGATGGAACGGTATGGCATAAGATTGTTAGGCCTTATAGTTAATAAAACATGTTTAGTAGATAAAAATATGTCAACAGTAATCTCTATTGATTTTCCAAATCCAATTCCGATTATTCGGCAGTATCTGAATAATGCGACGTTTTATTATAAAACGCTACATGAAAGCCGTTATTCTTCATTAATTAATGTGGAGCAGTTTAATCACTTTAATGCACTATTAAACGCGAACCTTGACGGTTTATATCATGCCGGGCAGCTTGGTTTACATGAAGCACTGTCCGCATTAAAACGTTGGAAAGGTTATGAGGATGCCTTTATTTATGCTTCGCTTTTTAATGAGCTAGATAATGAAAAAGGTGTTGATAACTTTTGGCGAATGATAAAAACATTAGGCTTTGATGCATTTATTGGTGCTATAGATGCTCTGGTTCGGGTGGAAATCACATCTAGAAATGCGCAATTAGCAATACTTAAAGATATTGATTTATATTTTTTTTATATCGCGCTATTGAAAATAAAAACATATGATGATGAGGTTATTCAATACGAAACGTTTTTACAGTATTTAAGTTCCCCATCAAAAGAGGTCAAAATAGCGCTATGTGACTATACGAAAAATATGAGACTAAACAATGTATCTGAAGACCTATGGCAGCTCTTTAATCATGAAATAGATCTTACAATAAAATATGCCGCTATAGAGGCAATTAGTTGGCTTTCAGATGACTATAATCGTATTTATTCCGCATTAATTCAACTAATTAAGTTATATTTAAATGAAAATAGCTTAAAAGGAAGTAAAAGCTTAATTCATTCACAAATAATAGAGAATATCGCTAGGTTGATGGGTTATACATCTTCTATGCTTGATGGAGTTGTATTATCAGAACAAATACAATTACTGCCTGATTACTTAAAGATTGTTTATTATGCTAATTCCGGTAATACCGCTTATCTTCAAAACCTTATTGGTTATCTTGATGTCCCTGAATTATCGCGCTTAGCATTTAAAGGTATTTGTTTGATTACAGGCATTGATGTGAATTCGCCTGAATTGACATTTGCCTCTATAGAACAGGTCGAATTAGCGGTTGATAGCCGAGTTCGTTTTCTTTCATCAAGTGTTAATCAAGTTAATCAAGAAGCAGTAAAAAGAACAGTACTATCACTGAATTTGAAAGGGAAAGTACTTTTAGGTAAAACTATTTCTATTTCTCATTGTGAGGCAGTTATTCAAAATGGTTGTCAGCTTGAAAGGCATATAGCAAATTGGCACTTATTTCATCTGAGCAATAAAATTAAATACAGTGATATTTGTTACTTTAATCGAATAAATATAAGGAGTAGAGGTGATTAATTACCCAGATTTAAATAAAGACAATATTCGTTATCAATCAGCCTTTGGAAAAAAACTGGTGATAAGTTTTTGTGCTTCTTGGTGTCATAATTGTGAATCATGGAAAGACACTTTCACGCTTTTGTCTGAAAGATTTGTTGATGATTGTTTTATTTGGATTGATATCGATGAATATCCTGAATTAGTGAGTGAAATTGATCTAGATGTAATTCCGGTGGTACTGATACAAAAGAAACAAAATATTCATTTTTTAGGTCCCATTAGGCCAGGACTAGACGCCATCATAAGTATCTTAAACTCAGATAAAGTGATGGACGTTGAGTTTGATCCTGGCGTAAGAGAGTACTTAACTGCTCCTGATTTCCAACAAAGAACACCGTATTAATATGGTTATCCGAATGCCTTACCTTACTGTAAATCAAACAATTTGATAAAAGTAACGATAGAATTAGAAGTTTGTCGAGGAAAAGGAAAATAAGATGCGCGATGAAGCTTTTGAATTATTTGTTGAAAAATTTGGAGAAGCCACTATATCTCGTTTTGTTTCTGAGGAGGAAATTGATAAATGGCGAGGAAAGTTACCTGAATTGCTCTTAGCCTATTGGCACAATGAAGGGCGGAGTAGTTATTATAATGGATTATTTACTATTGTGGATCCTGATGACTATGAGGATATTGTAGATGAGTGGCTGGAAAACACCTATTTAGAGGAGATTGATAGCTTTCATGCGATTGCTATTAATGGATTTGGGAATATCTATTTATGCGGTGAGAAAACAGGGCAATGTGTAGTTATTAATTCGGTATTTAATACTGTATTTGTACAAACTAAAGAATTGAAACGACAGCATACTGAAAAAAGCTTAAATATTAGTATAGAGACTCTATTTGCATTTTCTAGGATAGATAGACACAGTAAAGAAGGCCTATTTGAAAAGGCAGTGAAAAAATTTGGGCCTCTTGGTGATAATGAAATATTTGGTTTTGAGCCTGCGATTATTTTAGGTGGGGAACTTGATATTAAACATATACAAAAAGTCGACGCACGTATTCATTTATCTATTTTGGCCCAACTAGCTGAGCCGAAAATTAACGAAATTAATGTGTAGTTTCAAAGAGGATGTATAATGAGAGACCTTTATTTTTCATCAATAATTGACAGCCTTGGTGAAGCAACAACCTCTCGTTATGTTTCAACTGAGTATATTACAAAATGGAAATCAACTTTACCCGATAATTTACTTGCCTGTTGGGTAAATGAAGGCTGGAGTAGTTATCAATATGGCCTTTTCTCCTTAGTAAATCCATCTCTGTATAAAGATGTTGTTCTTGAATGGTTAGATGGTACACATCTAATTGAAATAGATAATTTTCAGGTGATCGCCATTTCAGGTTTTGGTGATCTTTATTTATTGGGTGAGCGATATGGATTTATTTGTAGGGTGTTAGTGCGCTATGGCGTCATTGAAACTTTATCGGAGATAAATAAAATAGCTCAAAATGAGCTAAATAGGCACATTCATCAAATTTACCAAACAATAAATAAAAAAAATCTTGATCCCGCTGATATGTTTTTTTCTTTAATTGAAAGGCATGGCGTGTTAAATGAAAATGAAATTTTTTGTTTTGAACCAATGATTCAAAAATTAGAAGTACCGAACTTTATTGCATCTAAAAGGGGAAATGCTATTGATTATTTATTAGAATTAAGAAAAATAATTACACCCACAATCAGATTTATTTAAAAAAACGTTTCTACTTACAATAACATATTCACTGAAATAATATAAATTAAATAATAGACTGAGTTCTTATGGTTGTGAGCTGAACAATGCAGTCGGGCAAGAATACCTTCGCCGCAGTGAGGCGGGGTTTGTCAATTCAAGCCATTACACCTCCACCGGATTACTCGCCCATCAACGGGCGGGGCGTGGCAGTGATAATTTCTTACAATCTTTGCAACATAATCCACATCAGCCGCCATTTTGTACCGATGTGCACCGTTCTTATCAATACGACCGTGCACACAATGTAGTGCGTATTGAAGATGACCGTTGGAAGCAAATCACCTATCGGTATAACGCGAACGACCAAATCATCGAAACCCAATACAGCAACCAAATTGGCAATCGTGATGAAAAGTTCCTTTATGATGCGAACTTAAACCTCACCGAGCACATGACGTTACCGTCGGATGCGCAAGGGGCGATGTTGCAGTTATTCCAGCAACAACAAGCGGGGCGTGTTACACGGCGCGATACGGCAAGGGGCTATCAGCTTTATCATTATGATGTGAATGGGCGGCTAGAGAAGAAAATCGTTCATGAACAGGGTTACCGACCGAGAGAATGGCGCTATCTGTGGAGCACACAAAACCAACTGACCGCGTGTTTCACACCTAGAGGGGATTGTTGGCGCTATACCTACGATGCGTTTGGTCGCAGGCTGAGTAAAACGCAAACCGTGGATAGCCAAGCGGCACATGTTAATCCACGGTTTCCCCAACTTAAGCCCAAAGTGACAGCATGGCACTATTTGTGGTCGGGCGACCAAATGGTGGAGGAAACGCCAATTTATGCCGATGGAACACCGGCTTATGATTCACAAATTCAATGGTTGTACGAGCCGGGGGCCATTACACCGACGGCGCGCTATCAAAATGGCAAATTGCATTATGTGGTGACCGACCACCAAGGCACGCCGCGAGAGATTTTCACGGAAGCGGGTAAGGCGAGCTGGGCGGGGCGCCTGAATACGTGGGGGCAGATGCAATTTTGGCAATCCCGCGATGGCCTTGCTGACAATGACCCTAATTATACCGAATGCCACTTTCGTTTTGCAGGTCAATATGAAGACCGAGAAACGGGCTTGTATTACAACCGCTTCCGCTATTATGATAAGGACAACGGGCAGTATATCTCCCCCGACCCAATAGGGCTACTGGGTGGATTGAATCCGTATGGGTATGTGCATAGTCCAGTGGGTTGGGTTGATCCGTTTGGGTTGAGTGGAACTTCGAGTATTAAACAGACAGGCGGTAGGCAGGTTTTAGATCCTGAGAGTATTGCTGGTTGGGAAAAAGCAGAAATTTTTTATAATAAAATCAGGAATGATCCTACTGATATTGCTCAAATAGCAAGAAATACAGGTTGGAAAGAATCTCATATCTCAAGAGTAAAAAATCATGTGTTTTTTAAAGAGCATCATTTAGATCATGGTATCTTTGGTAAATTTGATGCGGACCCTGCAATGGTAAATGCATGGGAGCGTTTAAAGAAAGGTGATTATATCAAATCAGATATTGATTTATTAAGACATGAATATTTTGAGTCTAGATTTGAAGGGATTTTTTCAACTATTTATCGAACCGCACATGACGCAGCGATTAAATCTGGAAGAGATTGGAAACCTTAATAATGGCATTTTATATATTAATAAATAAAGAGAAAGAAAATGAGCAAACAGCTCAATATAGTTTTTATCCTAGTGAATTAAGTAATGAATGTGATGGATATGGTTTATTGGAAATAAGCAAAGAAAATGGTGAAGTAACATTAATAAAACCAGCTTATTCAGATCAAGGAAAACATTTTTTTATGAGAGCGTCCCGTAAAATATATGTACACTGGAGAAATGGGGAATTGCC
Source organism: Providencia sp. Me31A (assembly GCF_050487165.1). Taxonomy (NCBI): domain Bacteria; kingdom Pseudomonadati; phylum Pseudomonadota; class Gammaproteobacteria; order Enterobacterales; family Morganellaceae; genus Providencia; species Providencia sp. Me31A. The sequence goes on along the minus strand of NZ_JBKQGZ010000039.1, from coordinate 12,927 downwards.
AGAGAAAACTCAGTGGGTTTCATAAGCACCCGAGAGCATAATAAGCTAGAAAATATCTTACTTACTATGCTTAAGTATAATTTGACTAACTTCTAATTATTTTTTAGCGCTAACATACTCCGCTATCAGCTCGCACATGGCGTGCCGTATGGCGGTTAGTTGCGCTTGCTGTTGTTGGTTTTGCTGCATCATCGCTCGGATGTCTTCACTGTCGGGGATTAACACCAAACAGCCGTTTAAAATCTTCACCGTGAACGCGAAACCGGTCTCAAAAACTGCGTCTTTTAGCCACTGCCCTTTAAGGTGAATTGCGGGCAGGCCGTGGCAGTAAAAATTTCCTGCAATCACTACAACATAACCCGCATCAGCCACCATTTTGTACCGATGTACACCGTTCGTATCAATACGACCGCGCACACAATGTGGTGGGCATCGAGGATGACCGCTGGAAGCAAACCACCTATCGGTATAACGCGAACGACCAAATTGTTGAAGCCCAATACAGCAACCAAATTGGCAATCGTGATGAAAAGTTTCTTTATGATGCGAACTTAAACCTCACCGAGCACATGACGTTACCGTCGGATGCGCAAGGGGCGATGTTGCAGTTATTCCAGCAACAACAAGCGGGGCGTGTTACACGGCGCGATACGGCAAGGGGCTATCAGCTTTACCACTACGATGTAAACGGGCGGCTAGAGAAGAAAATCGTTCATGAACAGGGTTACCGACCGAGAGAATGGCGCTATCTGTGGAACACACAAAACCAACTGACCGCGTGTTTCACGCCTAAAGGGGATTGTTGGCGCTATACCTATGATGCGTTTGGCCGACGGCTGAATAAAACGCAAACCGTGGATAGCCAAGCGGCGCATGTCAACCCACGGTTTCCCCAACTTAAGCCCAAAGTGACAGCATGGCACTATTTGTGGTCAGGCGACCAAATGGTGGAGGAAACGCCAATTTATGCCGATGGAACACCGGCTTATGATTCACAAATTCAATGGTTGTACGAACCGGGGGCTATTACACCGACCGCCCGTTATCAAAATGGCAAATTACATTATGTGGTGACCGACCACCAAGGCACGCCGCGAGAGATTTTCACGGAAGCAGGCAGGGCGAGTTGGGCGGGGCGCCTGAATACGTGGGGCAGATGCAATTTTGGCAATCCCGCGATGGCCTTGCCGATAATGACCCAACTTATACCGAATGCTACTTCCGTTTTGCGGGCCAATATGAAGACCGAGAAACGGGCTTGTATTACAACCGCTTCCGCTATTATGATAAGGACAACGGGCAGTATATCTCCCCCGATCCCATAGGGCTATTGGGTGGTGTGAATCCGTATGGGTATGTGCATAATCCAGTGGGTTGGATTGATCCATTAGGATTAAATGCTTCTTTATCCGGTGGTACTTATGCAGCCAGCTCAGCCCAAGGAGCATTGCTCAATCAGTATTACAATACAGCAGAAAGTGCAAATGATGCTGTAAATAGCTTAAAGACGACAGGAAAGCTTCCTAATAATTACGTAACAAAATCTCAAGCTGAAGCAGCTGGTTGGTCTAGAGGGAAAGCTCTTGGTAATTATGTTCCTGGAGGGCAAATTGGGGGAGATATTTTTGCTAACAGCACAAGTATTTTACCTGATTCCCCTGGAAGAATATGGTATGAAGCCGATATTGGTTTGGACAATAAAATGTCTAGAGCTAAGCAGCCAGGAACTCGTTTATTGTATTCTAATGATGGATTAACTTACATAACATCTAATCATTATGAAACAGCTGAATCATTAGATATTTATAATTGTAAAGGGAAAAAATAGTCATGAAGAACATCATATTAGATGGTAATCAGCAAAGCACTCCTCTAGAGGTATACAAAGTATTTTGTAATGAATTTGATTTTGGTCCTTATTTTGGAAATAATCCTGATGCATTATATGATTTCATGATTCCAATCGATAAATGTGATAAACCTGTAATTATTACTTGGAAAAATAGCAATGTTTTTAAAAGTAAGTACCCAGTAGAATTTGAACAATTACAGTCTGTCTTCAAAAAAATATCAGAATTTGAAAAGTTTAACAAAAAAAACTTTGATTTTGAGCTCTTATAAGATAGGTCTTTTTATCTGTATAACCGCTTAAATATTTAGCCAGAAGATCTTCCAATCTTCCAATCTTCCAATCTTCCAATCTTCCAATCTTCTGGCTTCTTTGTTTCTTAGAGCCGCTTTACCTTTAACCTCTGATATATTCCGCCATCAACTCGCGCATGGTATGCCGTATGGCGGTTAGCTGCGCTTGCTGTTGTTGGTTCTGCTGCTTTATCGCTCGAATGTCTTCGCTGTCGGGTATCAAGACCAAACAGCCGTTTAAAATCTTAACGGTGAACGTGAAACCGGTCTCAAAACCTGCGTCTTTTAGCCAATGTCCCGTTAAGTGGATTGCTAGTCAACCCACGGTTTCCCCAACTTAAGCCCAAAGTGACGGCGTGGCACTATTTGTGGTCAGGCGACCAAATGGTGGAGGAAACGCCAATTTATGCCGATGGAACACCGGCTTATGATTCACAAATTCAATGGTTGTACGAACCGGGGGCCATTACACCGACGGCGCGCTATCAAAATGGCAAATTGCACTATGTGGTGACCGACCACCAAGGCACACCGAGAGAAATTTTTACAGAAGCGGGTAAGGCGAGCTGGGCGGGGCGCCTGAATACGTGGGGGCAGATGCAATTTTGGCAATCCCGCGATGGCCTTGCCGACAATGACCCAACTTATACCGAATGCCACTTTCGTTTTGCGGGCCAATACGAAGACCGAGAAACGGGCTTGTATTACAACCGCTTCCGCTATTATGATAAGGACAACGGGCAGTATATCTCCCCCGACCCAATAGGGCTACTGGGTGGGTTTAATCCGTATGGGTATGTACACTGTCCGACAGGTTGGGTTGATCCGTTTGGGTTGAGTGGTAGCTCAAAACTTGATGGTTCTTTAAGTGAAAATAAAACCCGATTTTTGGTTGATTCAAAGGGGCAAGTTCTAGATCTAGAATATTTTAGAAACTTAAAATTTGATGGGCAAGTGATAGATGCTGGACGAAGTGGTAATAAATTACCAGCAATGAGTACTCCTAATACTTATCTAAAAACGACTGGAGGGCATGTAATTGTTTATGGTTCTGATGGTCGACGCCTCGCAGATGTTAGCTCAAATAGAATTAAAATAACAAAATGGAATAAAAATCCGAAGACTGGAGAGTTATTTCCTCATTCAGGTAGTGAAACTAAGTTTGCAGATAGGGATGTTCCTGATGAAATTAGAATATTATTGGGGTTAGAATGAATATATATAATAGTATAGTTTCGAATGCTTTACTTACGAAGTTTCCATCAGGTTATCCTGCAAATGTACCATTGACCAATTTTGTAGCAAATTGTGTTGATTTAGAAGGTGTTCTAGCCTGTGCAAGTTTATTTTGCCCAACATTTATTGAAATAGATAATGTTATTTATCGAAATGATGATACAGATGAACAATTTAAACCATTTGAGGGAGATGGCAAGGATAAAAAAACATTAGAAATGACTAATAATAATTTTTGTCTTTCTGAGTTTTTTTTAATGGCGGCAAGTGAAGCAAGCGAAAGTGTAGAATTAATGGCCAAATTTTCTAGTGTATTAGAGTATTTTTGGCGTCAAAGGTTGAAAGAACTTTTTCCTGAAAAAGAATTTGAATTTATCCATTCCGAGAATGGATTGTTTGATGAAGATGGTTTTTGCATGACCTTTTATGAAGTTGAATAATAAAAGTTTATAACCAGAAGATCTTCCAATCTTCTGGTTTCTTCATTTTTAAGAGCCGCTAAGTTTACCTTTTAGCAGCAGATAGACTCCGCCATCAGCTCGCGCATGGTGTGCCGTATGGCGGTTAGCTGTGCTTGCTGTTCTTGGTTCTGCTGCTTTATCGCTCGGATGTCTTTGCTGTCAGGGATTAACACCAAACAGCCGTTTAAAATCTTCACGGTAAAAGTGAAACCGGTCTCAAAACCTGCGTCTTTTAACCAATGCCCTGTTAAGTGGATTGCCGGCGGTGGACTGGTTTTACTGCCACTCGGGGCATACCCCACCGTGTAATAACGCTCTGTTTTGGGGGCTTTATTTACCGCTCGGTTTTGCTTAGAATGCGCCTTAGCTAAAACAGGTAAACTTGAAAAAGTACGCGTCGAGATTTTAAGGTTCACGAAAACCGCTTAGCCAGCCAAACGCTCTTTAAAAAGTGATGTGTATCAGTTGGTTGAACGCATCCGGCAGTACAACGGCGTCGGAATACGCCCTATGACCCAATAGGGCTACTGGGTGGTGTGAATCCGTATGGGTATGTGCATAATCCGACGGGTTGGGTGGACCCGTTTGGGTTGGCATGTTGTCCAACATCCCTATTAGGGAATGCCATAAAAAAATCTGATGGCTCAGATTTAATTACCATTCCAGAAAATGCGAAAGTTCGTAAACTGACTCCTCCAGAAGGATATAGAGGAGACTACGGATATGAATATAAATGGAAGAATGCTAACGGTGGTACAACGACAGTGCGTATTCATGATATAGATGGGGTAGCACCTGCTGGTTCAAATGCTAGTCAAGGCTGGGTTGTAAGGGTTATGGACGGTAAAAAAAGTATGGATATTAATGGAAATTATCATCCTGCTGGTATTTTTAACCCTGATAGCCCTAATTATAATCCATCACTAATTAATGATGTTCATATCCCTATAAATAAACCGACGAAATTTCCAGGGGTTCCATAATGTTTAAAGATTCTGATTCTTTTCTAAAGAAAAAAATAGAAGAAATAAAATTATCATTGTCAAATCAATGTACTGATATGTATGAATTAATAGGTTCAGTCCATGATTTATTTTCTTCAGCTTACACTAATAAATTAGTGGCTAGCAAAGAGGTTGTTGAAGAACTTTGGGATGTACTGCTTAGTGTATTCCTTAAAAGCAATTTCTATGAAAATAGATACGATGCGATCTTCGCTATGAGTGATATTCATCTTTATGCAAAAAAAATAAAAATAAACTTAGAACTAGATGCAATAAAAAAATGGAAAAATAACAGTAATACATCGGATTCAACAGAAGAGATATTAGAGTGTATTGATGACATACTAACCTAATAAAAGAAAGTATTGAACAAGGTGAAAAGTGAATTAACTGAAATGATAAGAGTGGAGGTTCCTCAAGAATACAAGCCATCATATCCTAGATTCATCATGGATTGGCCTGATGAAACTGGTCTTATCTCAGCTTTGATTGATGCTGATTACAAAAAAATAAGGAAAAAAAGTAAAATTGCCTATCTAGAAGCCAGAAGATCTTCAAATCTTCTGGCTTCTTCGTTTTTAAGAGCCGCTAAGTTTACCCTTTAGCTGCAGATAGACTCCGCCATCAGCTCGCGCATGGTATGCCGTATGGCGGTTAGCTGCGCTTTCTGTTGTTGGTTTTGTTGCTTTATCGTTCGGATATCTTCGCTGTCGGGGATTAACACCAAACAGCCGTTTAAAATCTTCACGGTAAAAGTGAAACCCGTCTCAAAACCGGCGTCATTTAACCAGTGCCCTGTTAAATGAATTGCCGGTGGTGGGCTGGCTTTGCTGCTGCTCGGGGCATAGCCCACCGTGTAATAACGTTCTGTTTGGGAAAGAATTCAAGCCATTACACCGCCACCGGGTTACTCGCCCATCAACGGGCAGGACGGGGCAGTGAACATTTCTTACAATCACTGCAACATAACCCGCATCAGCCGCCATTTTGTACCGATGTACACCGTTCGTATCAATACGACCGCGCACACAATGTGGTGGGCATCGAGGATGACCGCTGGAAGCAAACCACCTATCGGTATAACGCGAACGACCAAATCATCGAAACCCAATACAGCAACCAAATTGGCAATCGTGATGAAAAGTTCCTTTATGATGCGAACTTAAACCTCACCGAGCACATGACGTTACCGTCGGATGCGCAAGGGGCGATGTTGCAGTTATTCCAGCAACAACAAGCGGGGCGAGTCACACGGCGGGATACGGCAAGGGGCTATCAGCTTTATCATTATGATGTGAATGGGCGGCTAGAGAAGAAAATCGTTCATGAACAGGGTTACCGACCGAGAGAATGGCGCTATCTGTGGAACACACAAAACCAACTGACCGCGTGTTTCACGCCTAAAGGGGATTGTTGGCGCTATACCTATGATGCGTTTGGCCGACGGCTGAGTAAAACGCAAATCGTGGATAGCCAAGCGGCGCATGTTAATCCACGGTTTCCCCAACTTAAGCCCAAAGTGACGGCATGGCACTATTTGTGGTCAGGCGACCAAATGGTGGAGGAAACGCCAATTTATGCCGATGGAACACCGGCTTATGATTCACAAATTCAATGGTTGTACGAACCGGGGGCTATTACACCGACGGCGCGCTATCAAAATGGCAAATTGCACTATGTGGTGACCGACCACCAAGGCACGCCGCGAGAGATTTTTACAGAAGCGGGTAAGGCGAGCTGGGCAGGGCGCCTGAATACGTGGGGCAGATGCAATTTTGGCAATCCCGCGATGGCCTCGCCGACAATGACCCCAATTATACCGAATGCCACTTCCGTTTTGCGGGTCAATATGAAGGCCGAGAAACGGGCTTGTATTACAACCGCTTCCGCTATTATGATAAGGACAACGGGCAGTATATCTCCCCCGATCCGATAGGGCTATTGGGTGGGTTTAATCCGTATGGGTATGTGTACTGTCCGGTAGGGTTTATAGATCCGTTTGGGTTGGCGGGTTGTCCTTTAACCTTTGCGAAAGGTACTGCTGAAAGTGCTTTTTCTAATCCTAAGCGTGTTCAACATGCAGCGCGTCATTTAATTGATGAAGGTGTTTTACCAAATTGGAATAAAAATACAGCGGTAAAATTTAAAGAAATGGGAATAGATATTTTAGAGAATCCTGTTTCTACATTTGAACATGTGTTAAGAGATGGAAATGCCGTAACTGGCTTTACTGGGGTAGCAAATGGTAAAACAGTTGCTTTTATGGTTTATAAAGAAGGTCCTAATAAAGGATTAATAGCTACCTCAATAGTTCCAGATTCACAGCAAATTGCAAAGTGGGGAATTCCACGGTGATAACAAAAGATATTTTAGGCATTTATTGGAATAGTACTTTTGGGGATGTAGATGGACAGACTTTTTATCTTTTCAATAAAGATGCTGATTATATTACACCTAATTTTCCAATTTTTTTGTGGCCAGAAGGAACTGAAACAAAAAAATATAAATTATTTGGTAATGAATGGGTTACATGGGTTTGGGATGTTAGGTTTTCTACATATCCAGACGAATGGAAAGTAGTCACGAAAAATACTTTAACTTATTTTATAAGCCATGGTGCTAGGATTAGTTGGTGTGGACTTGACGGATATTTCTCTGATCCTCCAGGGCTTTTTGACCCTAGCGAAATGTCAGGTGGCGTATATGCAGCTTTAACGGCTGATAATAATTTTATTTGCCATACAGATCTTTATAGTAAATATCAGCCTTTAAATGATAATGAGTTAATGAACTTAAAAAAACTAGTTGATATTTAATTTAGTCGAAAATAAGCCAGAAGATCCTTTAATCTTCTGGCTTATTAGTTTTTAAGAGCCGCTCAGTTTACCCTTTAGCCGCTGATATACTCCGCCATTAGCTCGCGCATGCTGTGCCATATGGCGGTGAGCTGCGCTTGCTGTTGTTGGTTTTGCTGCTTCATCGCTCGGATGTCTTCGCTGTCTGGTATCAATACCAAACAGCCTTTTAATATCTTCACCGTGAACGTGAAACTGGTCTCAAAACCCGCTTCCTTCAACCAATGCCCCGTTAAGTGGATTTCAGGTGGCGGGCTGGTTTTACTGCCACTCGGGGCATACTCAACTGTGTTAACTATCTGTTTTCTTAGCTTTATTTACGCTGCCACCTGAGTTAGAACCGGCGCCTGCAATATAGCTATACACTATACCGCAACCGGATTATTAGCCCATCAACGGGCGGGGCGTGGCAGTGAAAACTTCTTGCAATCGCTACAACATAACCCGCATCAGCCGCCATTTTGTACCGATGTGCACCGTTCTTACCAATACGACCACACACACAATGCGGTGGGCATTGAGGATGACCGCTGGAAGCAAACCACCTATCGGTATAACGCGAACGACCAAATCATCGAAACCCAATACAGCAACCAAATTGGCAATCGTGATGAAAAGTTTCTTTATGATGCGAACTTAAACCTCACCGAGCACATGACGTTACCGTCGGATGCGCAAGGGGCGATGTTGCAGTTATTCCAGCAACAACAAGCGGGGCGTGTTACACGGCGAGATACGGCAAGGGGCTATCAGCTTTACCACTACGATGTAAACGGGCGGCTAGAGAAGAAAATCGTTCATGAACAGGGTTACCGACCGAGAGAATGGCGCTATCTGTGGAACACACAAAACCAACTGACCGCGTGTTTCACGCCTAAAGGGGATTGTTGGCGCTATACCTACGATGCGTTTGGTCGCAGGCTGAGTAAAACGCAAACCGTGGATAGCCAAGCGGCGCATGTCAACCCACGGTTTCCCCAACTTAAGCCCAAAGTGACGGCATGGCACTATTTGTGGTCAGGCGACCAAATGGTGAAGGAAACGCCAATTTATGCCGATGGAACACCGGCTTATGATTCACAAATTCAATGGTTGTACGAACCGGGGGCTATTACACCGACCGCCCGTTATCAAAATGGCAAATTACATTATGTGGTGACCGACCACCAAGGCACGCCTCGAGAGATTTTTACAGAAGCGGGTAAGGCGAGCTGGGCGGGGCGCCTGAATACGTGGGGGCAGATGCAATTTTGGCAATCCCGCGATGGCCTCGCCGATAATGATCCAACTTATACCGAATGCCACTTTCGTTTTGCGGGCCAATATGAAGACCGAGAAACGGGCTTGTATTACAACCGCTTCCGCTATTATGATAAGGACAACGGGCAGTATATCTCCCCTGATCCGATAGGGCTATTGGGTGGTGTGAATCCGTACGGGTATGTGCATAATCCGACAGGTTGGATAGATCCGCTTGGGTTGAGTGGCACTTCAAAACTTGGTGGTGATTCAGAGACTGTTGACTTATATAGAGCTGTTGGCCCTGATGAGCTAAACAATATAAAACAAACTAATGCTTTTAATAACCCTGCAGGTATTGAAACAAAATACTTTACTACTTCCGGTGAGAAAGCTTCAGAATATGGGAAAAAAGCAGTCTTAGGTTTTGGTGATGAACCATATACCATTGTGAAAACAAGCGTACCTAAAAACTTAATTAGTGATCCTAAATTCTATGCTGAGGTCGATGGAGGCATTCCTGCATATGTTCTACCAAGTGATATTTTGGCAGGCTTAAAACCTAATGTTTTAAACCATTCCCCTTTGCCAGGAAAATAATATGAAGAAAGCTTATGCAACAATAACCCTCTTTAAAACAGAATTGGGGGGCCGTAAATTACCCATAATATCAGCAAGATATTATGGGTGTCCTTTGTTTTTTGAGTCACCGAAAGAACTTACTTCACATGGGTTTGACTGTAGGATGTTAGTTAATGAAGCAGGTGTTGATATATATCCCGGTGAATCTAAAGATAATATTCCAATTATTTTTTTATCTCCAGATGAAGTATTCCCCTATTTAAAAGTAGGGACTAGTTTTGATATGTGGGAAAATGGATATATAGGTAAAGGTGTAATAACAAAAATATAATTACGACAGTAAGCCAGAAGGTTGTTTAATCTTCTGGCTTCTTCGTTTTTATAGCTGCTCAGTTTACCCTTTAGCCGCTGGTATACTCCGCCATTAGCTCGCGCATGCTGTGCCATATGGCGGTGAGCTGCGCTTGCTGTTGTTGGTTTTGTTGCTTTATCGTTCGGATATCTTCGCTGTCGGGGATTAACACCAAACAGCCGTTTAAAATCTTCACCGTGAACGTGAAGCCTGCCTCAAAGCCCGCGGATTTTAGCCATTGCCCTGTTAAGTGGATAGCCAAGCAGCGCATGTTAATCCACAGTTTCCCCAACTTAAGCCCAAAGTGACGGCATGGCACTATTTGTGGTCAGGCGACCAAATGGTGGAAGAAACGCCAATCTATGCCGATGGAACACCGGCTTATGATTCACAAATTCAATGGTTGTACGAACCGGGGGCTATTACACCGACCGCCCGTTATCAAAATGGCAAATTGCACTATGTGGTGACCGACCACCAAGGCACGCCGCGAGAGATTTTTACAGAAGCGGGTAAGGCGAGCTGGGCAGGGCGCCTGAATACGTGGGGGCAGATGCAATTTTGGCAATCCCGCGATGGTCTTGCCGATAATGACCCAACTTATACCGAATGCCACTTCCGTTTTGCGGGTCAATATGAAGACCGAGAAACGGGCTTGTATTACAACCGCTTCCGCTATTATGATAAGGACAACGGACAGTATATCTCCCCCGATCCGATAGGGCTGTTGGGAGGGTTAAATCCTTACAGTTACGTACATTGTCCGACAAAATTTATTGATCCTCTAGGTCTTGCCGGAGGAATTGGAAATAAGGGCGAATGTAGTAAACCTGATTTTTATGTTGGGCCTGCTGGGCCAAGTGCGACAATGCCTTCCAAAGCCTATAGATATATGGATAGCCAATCTGAATGGACTGCCGCTACAATAGAAAGTAAAACTGCACCATTGAGCTATTTTGGCTATACAAAGTATGGCTCCGGTAAAGAAGCTCGTGATGCCTATCAAATATTTTATGAAAAAGGCAATCCTGCATCTTGGAGTGATGCTCGACTACTGGGTGAATTTGATACATTGCAACTTTATAAAAATGGGGTACCACAAGTTAAAGTTCCTCTTGCTAATGGTGGTAAAGGACCTGAATTTGAACTATTCACTAGTGCGTATCCTCAATATGGTAAAGGCGGTGCAGTCCAGTTATTACCTGTAGAGAAAAATTTACCTGTAACTTTCGATAAAGTTACAATTATTCCGGAATAATTATATGACAGAAGATGAATTACGAAAAAACCTTAGATATTTAGCCAATAAATACGTAATTGATGAAAATAAAAAAGATGAAATATATAATTATATTGATAGAGATGATGTTCCTGTAAAAGGAATATTGGCGGATATTAATGATTTTGGAGTAAAAATAATTAGTCAAGATGATGGCAGCTTAATTCGCGCTATTTACTTTTATTATTGCTAATTAGTTTATCAATCTAAAAGAAGCCAGAAGGTCTTCCAATCTTCTGGCTTCTTCGTTTTTTTAGAGCTGCTCAGTTTACCCTTTAGCCGCTGATAGACTCTGCCATCAGCTCGCGCATGGTATGCCGTATGGCGGTTAGCTGCGCTTGCTGTTGTTGGTTCTGCTGCTTTATCGCTCGAATGTCTTCGCTGTCGGGGATCAACACCAAACAACCGTTTAAAATTTTGACGGTGAACGTGAAACCTGTCTCAAAACCCGCGTCTTTTAACCAATGCCCTGTTAAGTGGATTGCCGGCGGTGGGCTGGTTTTACTGCAATTCGGGGCATAGCACACCGTGTAATAACGTTCTGTTTGGGAAAGAATTCAAGCCATTACACCTCCACCGGATTACTCGCCCATCAACGGGCAGGACGGGGCAGTGAACATTTCTTACAATCACTGCAACATAACCCGCATCAGCCGCCATTTTGTACCGATGTACACCGTTCGTATCAATACGACCGCGCACACAATGTGGTGGGCATCGAGGATGACCGCTGGAAGCAAACCACCTATCGGTATAACGCGAACGACCAAATCATCGAAACCCAATACAGCAACCAAATTGGCAATCGCGATGAAAAGTTCCTTTATGATGCAAACTTAAACCTCACCGAGCACATGACGTTGCCGTCGGAAGCGCAAGGGGCGATGTTGCAGTTATTCCAGCAACAACAAGCGGGGCGTGTTACACGGCGGGATACGGCAAGGGGGTATCAGCTTTATCATTATGATGTGAATGGGCGGCTAGAGAAGAAAATCGTTCATGAACAGGGTTACCGCCCAAAGGAATGGCGCTATCTGTGGAACACACAAAACCAACTGACCGCCTGTTTCACACCTAAAGGGGATTGTTGGCGCTATACCTATGATGCGTTTGGCCGACGGCTGAGTAAAACGCAAACCGTGGATAGCCAAGCGGCGCATGTCAACCCACGGTTTCCCCAACTTAAGCCCAAAGTGACGGCGTGGCACTATTTGTGGTCGGGTGACCAAATGGTGGAGGAAACGCCAATTTATGCCGATGGAACACCGGCTTATGATTCACAAATTCAATGGTTGTACGAGCCGGGGGCCATTACACCGACGGCGCGTTATCAAAATGGCAAATTGCACTATGTGGTGACCGACCACCAAGGCACACCGAGAGAAATTTTCACGGAAGCGGGTAAGGCGAGCTGGGCAGGGCGCCTGAATACGTGGGGGCAGATGCAATTTTGGCAATCCCGCGATGGCCTTGCCGACAATGACCCAACTTATACCGAATGTCACTTCCGTTTTGCGGGTCAATATGAAGACCGAGAAACGGGCTTGTATTACAACCGCTTCCGCTATTATGATAAGGACAACGGGCAGTATATCTCCCCCGACCCGATAGGGCTACTGGGTGGTGTGAATCCGTATGGGTATGTGCATAGTCCGACAGGGTTTATTGATCCGCTGGGGTTGGCGGGTGGTTGTTGTGATGAACTATTAAAAAACCAAATAGGTAAAGAATGGGATGTTGGTGATTATTCTGTACTTAGAGATTCAGTTGTAGGACA
>NZ_JBKQGZ010000038.1:0-21679 GCF_050487165.1 Providencia sp. Me31A | reverse complement strand
TAGATTATTGAGGATCAAAGCAAGAGGTTATCGAAATCAAGAACGATTTAAAACAGCAGTGATGTTTCACTATGGTAATTTAGATATGGGATTTTGAGTCTGACCACCATGATCGGGGAAGACCCTTGTATATACAGTTATAAAGTAAAATATTTCTTCTTTGCAATGATCTTTTTTCTTAGTGTGTCTAACTGAATCGCTGAACGCACCATTTTTTTAATTCCAATGGAAATAACAACCTAGCGGATAATTAGAATAATTATCATTCAATATTTCATATTCACTACATATTGTGTGGTTGAAAAAAATTAAACCCATATATAGTATTCGTATATCAAACCTCTTATTAATGATGTTCTACAAAATTCAAAAGGTGAATGATATGACTGAGATTACCATTTATAGTAAACCCAACTGCGTTCAATGTAATGCAACCTACCAAGCCTTAGATCGCAAACAAATCCCCTATCAGGTTATCGACCTTACTGAAGACATTCAGGCTCTTGAAATGATTAGGGAATTAGGCTATCAACAGGTGCCTGTCGTCGTCGCTGGAGAGCAACATTGGTCTGGTTTTCGACCCGATATGATTAATCTTTTAGCAGCGTAAAAAACTGATGACAACGGAATCACTCATCTATTTTTCCAGCCGTTCGGGGAATTGCCATCGCTTTATAGAAAAGCTTGGTCTACCCGCAACGCGATTACCCATTGGATTCGATGGAAATAGTGTTATCGCTACGCAACCCTATGTTTTATTACTGCCAACATACGGCGGCGGTGGTTCAAAAGGTGCGGTACCTAAAGAAGTGATCCAATTCCTAAACATTGAAGTTAACCGCACGCTTATTCGTGGCGTCATTGCTGCGGGTAATACTAACTTTGGTGATGCCTATGCCATTGCAGGGAACATTGTCGCACAAAAATGCCGTATTCCTTACCTTTATCGTTTTGAACTTCTAGGCACAGAAAAAGATGTTCAATCCGTTAAAAATGGCCTAGAAACGTTTTGGCAACGTGCCCATAAATAGAGTTATTTCAAATGGATAAAATGCAAAGTACCACTGATGTTGATTATCATGCCCTTAATGCTATGTTGAATTTATATGATAGCGAAGGCCATATTCAATTTAATAAAGATAAAGAGGCTGCACATCATTACTTTCGACAGCATGTGAATCAAAACACAGTATTTTTCCATGACTTAAAAGAAAAGCTCGATTTCTTAGTGCAAGAAAACTATTACGAAAGCCGAGTATTAGAACAATATGATTTTGACTTCATCAAATCATTATTTAAACAAGCTTATGCCCATAAATTTCGTTTTCAAACTTTTCTGGGTGCATTTAAATATTACACCAGCTATACCTTAAAGACCTTTGATGGTAAACGTTATCTTGAACGTTATGAAGACCGAGTTTGTATGGTGGCATTAACTCTTGCCCAAGGGTCTGAGCCGCTTGCCAAGTTATACGTCGATGAAATCATTACCGGCCGTTTTCAACCTGCCACACCGACCTTTCTTAATTGTGGTAAAAAACAAAGAGGTGAACTAATTTCTTGTTTTCTATTAAGAATAGAAGACAACATGGAATCTATTGGTCGCTCAGTAAATTCAGCGTTGCAGCTATCCAAACGCGGTGGCGGCGTTGCTTTTCTTATGACCAATTTGCGGGAACAAGGCGCCCCAATAAAATTAATTGAAAACCAATCGTCTGGTGTTGTTCCTATCATGAAAATGCTTGAGGATGCATTTTCCTATGCGAATCAATTAGGAGCCCGTCAAGGTGCAGGAGCTGTTTATTTACATGCTCATCATCCTGATATTATGCGCTTTCTAGATACCAAACGTGAAAATGCAGACGAAAAGATACGGATAAAAACCCTGTCTTTAGGAGTCGTGATCCCAGATATCACATTCCAATTAGCCAAAGATAACCAAAGTATGTATTTGTTTTCACCTTATGATGTCGAACGTGTATATGGCGTCCCAATGTCAGAAATAAGTGTAACGGAAAAATACCATGAAATGGTTAATAATAAAGCGATAAAAAAATATAAAATCAACGCTCGAGAGTTTTTCCAAACTTTAGCTGAAATTCAATTCGAATCTGGCTATCCCTATATCTTATTTGAAGATACCGCTAACCGAGAAAATCCCATTGCAGGTCGAATTAATATGAGCAACTTATGCTCAGAAATACTGCAAGTCAATCGCCCTAGCCTTTATGAAGACGATTTAAGCTATCAACAAATTGGTAAAGACATTAGCTGCAATCTAGGGTCAATGAATATTGCAAAAACGATGGACTCCCCTAATTTCGCGCAATCCATTGATGCTGCTGTGCGGGCACTTACTGCCGTTTCAGATATGAGTGACATTCGCTCTGTGCCTTCCATTGCCCAAGGCAATCGCCAGTCCCATGCCATTGGCTTAGGACAAATGAATTTACACGGTTACCTTGCAAGAGAGCATATTCATTATGGCTCCGAAGAAGCACTCGATTTTACCAATATCTATTTTTATACCGTCACTTATTACGCACTAAAAACATCCAATCAATTAGCGATTGAGAGGAAAACTGCCTTTGTGGGTTTCGAGCACTCAACTTACGCTTCTGGTGACTATTTTGATAAATATATCAACAATCTTTGGTTACCAAAAACCCAAACCGTACAGGACTTATTCCGACGTTCGGGCATCGAAATTCCGACTCGTGAAGATTGGTTGTCCTTAAAGCAATCCGTCATTACCTACGGAATTTACAATCAGAACTTACAAGCGATCCCCCCTACGGGTTCAATTTCCTATATCAATAATTCAACATCGAGTATTCACCCTATTGTTTCTCGTATTGAGATCCGTAAAGAAGGAAAGATTGGTCGAGTTTATTACCCGGCACCCTTTATGGATAACGAAAATCTCGAATACTATCAAGATGCCTACCAAATCGGGCCAGAAAAAATTATTGATACTTACGCTATGGCAACTCAACACGTTGACCAAGGCTTATCTTTAACTCTGTTTTTTAAAGATGATGCCACGACGCGTGATATTAATCGGGCGCAAATATACGCTTGGCGTAAAGGAATAAAAACATTGTATTACATACGATTACGTCAAACCGCACTGGAAGGTACTGAAGTTGATGGTTGCGTATCTTGTACTTTGTGATAGGAAAAAATATGATCAATAAAACATCTCCGGCTCCTGTTAAAGCAATTAACTGGAACCGTATTCAAGATGATAAAGACCTTGAAGTTTGGAACCGCCTAACCTCTAATTTTTGGTTACCTGAAAAAGTGCCTTTATCCAATGATATTCCCTCATGGAATACCCTAACACCCGATGAGCAAAAACTGACTATCCGTGTCTTTACTGGCCTAACCTTACTCGACACAATACAAAATACGTTAGGGGCTCCTTGCCTTATGCCTGATGCACAAACGCCTCATGAAGAGGCCGTTTTATCGAATATTAGTTTTATGGAAGCGGTACACGCTCGCTCTTATAGCTCTATTTTCTCGACATTATGTTCCACCAGCGATGTCGATGATGCCTATCGCTGGAGTGAAGAAAATACTGCCTTGCAGAATAAAGCTAAAATTATCCTTTCTTATTATTGCGATTCACATCCATTAAAGAAAAAGGTCGCTAGTGTATTTTTAGAGTCATTTCTTTTTTATTCTGGTTTTTATTTACCCATGTATTGGTCAAGTCGAGGAAAATTAACTAATACAGCAGATTTAATTCGTTTAATTATTCGGGATGAAGCTATTCATGGCTACTACATTGGGTATAAGTTCCAAAAATCATTACAACAGTATGACGAAAAAACAAAAAATGAAATTAAGGATTTTACCTTTTCATTATTATTTGACTTATATGAAAATGAAGCTAACTATACCCAAGAACTTTATGACTCTGTAGGTTGGACAGAAGATGTAAAAAAATTCCTACATTATAATGCCAACAAAGCACTAATGAATTTAGGCTATGAAGCCTTGTTTCCAGATACAGTCACTAATGTTAGTGCAGCAATATTATCTGCATTATCTCCAGATGCAAATGAAAACCATGATTTCTTCTCGGGTTCAGGCTCGTCTTATATTATAGGCAAAGCTGTCAGCACAGAAGATGATGATTGGGACTTTTAATCAATTGATTAATTTGTTTTATTTGTGATTCATTTTTCACTTAAAATTATACCATGATGAATAATAACAACTTTATTTATCATGGTATTTTTACCGTTCAAATAACAATCAAATCACTTCGTTTTTTATACATAAATCTGTTTAATCACTCATTTTTAATGAACTAATTAGGCAATCAAGCTCGCATCCCTCATATGTTCAATAAGATAAACTTATGCTTTATGGGTTATGTCTTATATTTTTTTATGGATTTCCAAGCTTTATATTCGCACGCAAAAAATAATTCAATTAAAAGCAATTAGCTACCTTATACATCTAACCCGATAGCACAATAAATTTAACCCCACCAATGAGTTAACTCTCCTCTTCCTTTACCCTCTCTATTTTTAATTAATGAAATTATTGTTTTTTATTTAATAAATAAAACTGATTTTCTACATAATATTTTTGATTAATTATGCTTAACCAAGGGTTGTCAGCCAGTTTTATTATGCTAGGGTTTATTGCTTGTGAAATTTACTAATAATTTAAATCGGAGAAATAAAAACTAAACCATAATGATCAAACCCACCAAACTAAATATAGGAATTTCTGCCCTAATAAATTCAAACCGATAGTTAGCTTAAAATACTTTCACTGACTATCACAAAAGAATTAATCACATTCAATTTGAGCAACCTTTTCCTTATTGATTGAAAACTGGGTAAATAATATATGGCAATAAAGTTAGAAGTTAAGAATTTATATAAAATATTTGGGGAAAATCCTGATCAAGCATTTAAGCTTTTGGAATCAGGAATGAACAAAGATGATATCTTCGAAAAAACAGGCCTAACAGTAGGAGTTCAGGATGTTAATCTGACGATTGAAGAAGGCGAAATCTTCGTTGTAATGGGGCTCTCCGGCTCGGGAAAATCAACATTGGTGCGCCTCCTCAATCGCCTGATAGAACCTACAATTGGGCAAGTCATGATTGATGGCGAAGATATTTCGAATATCTCTGACAAAGCCTTGCGTGAAGTTAGGCGTACTAAAATTAGTATGGTGTTCCAATCTTTTGCATTGATGCCCCATATGAATGTCATTGATAACACGGCTTTTGGTATGGAGCTCTCTGGTATATCAAAGGAAGAACGTCACCAAAAGGCGATGGATGCACTAAAACAAGTTAACCTCGAAAAATGGGCTAACTCTTATCCTGATGAGCTATCAGGCGGGATGCGCCAACGTATAGGACTCGCTCGAGCACTTGCTAATGACCCTGATATTCTCTTGATGGATGAAGCTTTCTCTGCGCTTGATCCGCTAATTCGTACCGAAATGCAAGATGAACTGCTCTCTTTGCAAGGAGATAAACAACGTACCATCGTGTTTATTTCCCATGACCTTGATGAGGCTATGAGAATTGGTGACCGCATCGCTATCATGCAAGGCGGCGTCGTTGTACAAGTGGGCACGCCAGATGAAATTCTCAATAATCCCGCAAATGATTATGTCAAAACATTCTTCCGTGGTGTGGATATTAGCCAAGTATTTAGTGCCAAAGATATTGCACGCAGGCGCCCTGATGCCCTTTTGCATATTGCGCCTGGCTTTGGCCCACGATCAGCACTAAAAGTGCTTAATGATGAAGACCGCTACCATGGCTATTTGATCTCTCGAGGTCATACTTTTGCGGGTGTGGTTTCTATTGAATCACTGGAAAAAGCCCTCCATGAAAAAGCAGGTATTGAAGCAGCCATTTTGCCTGATATTGAACCTATTCAAGGGGATACATCATTAAATGAGGTCATCTCTACCATTGCACAAGCCCCATGTGCCGTTCCCGTCGTTAACGAGAAAAACCGTTATTTGGGTGTGATTTCGAAAGGAATGTTGCTGCAAGCTCTGGATAAGGAGACGCCAAATGAGTAATCAAAATCAACAACATGATATCAATCAACAAGACCCGTGGGCTGATACAGAAGTGCAAGAAACACCAGCACAGACACCTAGCACCGATATCTCTGATGATCCTTGGGCTGCAAGCTCAGATTCTAGTCAAGTTTCATCGGACGACCCATGGGGAAGTGCTTCAACCTCAGATGCTTCAGCCGATGCAAGTGGTAGCGACTGGTTAGATGCCGTACCAACTGATGGTGCTTCAACTTCTTCATTTGATTTGATGGACCCATTTCAGCACACATTAGTGCCATTAGATTCGTGGGTTACCCACGGTATTGATTGGGTGGTACAAAATTTCCGCCCTGTGTTCCAAGGTATTCGAGCGCCTATTGACTTTATCCTCAGCGGGTTCGAACAGTTTTTAACGGCCTTACCATCTCCTGTTGCCATCATTTTATTTGCCCTATTGGCATGGCAATTTGCTGGAAAAACGATGGGGATTGCAACATTTATTTCAATGATAGCCATTGGAGCGATCGGTGCATGGTCTGAGGCAATGGTGACATTATCATTAGTATTAACGTCGCTTCTGTTCTGTATTGTCATTGGTTTACCACTGGGAATATGGTTAGCGCGTAGTGATAAAGCTGCAAAAGTGATCCGGCCGCTACTTGATGCGATGCAAACGACACCAGCATTTGTCTATTTAGTACCTATCGTTATGTTGTTTGGTATTGGTAACGTTCCTGGCGTCGTGGTCACCATTATTTTTGCTTTACCGCCAATTATTCGTTTAACCATTTTAGGGATCAAACAAGTTCCTGCGGATCTCATTGAAGCGGCTGAGTCTTTTGGTGCCAGCCCAAGCCAGATGTTATTCAAAGTTCAATTGCCATTAGCCATGCCAACGATTATGGCAGGGGTAAACCAAACCTTGATGCTCGCATTATCGATGGTCGTTATTGCCTCCATGATTGCAGTAGGTGGTTTAGGCCAAATGGTATTACGTGGAATTGGACGACTGGATATGGGGCTAGCCTCCGTTGGTGGTGTAGGGATAGTCATTCTTGCCATTGTCTTAGACCGTTTCACTCAATCTTTAGGACAAGATGCCCGAGCTAAAACGACCGCCCGTTGGTATCAAAAAGGACCTATTGGGCTTATCACTCGCCCATTTAGTAAAAAATAAATACATTCACCGCATCCTCCATCCACGACAGAGCCACAAGCTGGCTCTTCGCTTGAGTCTCAAAGCGAAAAACTAAAAGAGAAGGATAAACCTATAATGAAAAAAACGATTATTTTAGCCACTGCCCTTACTGCAATTCTTAGTACTTCAATAGCAAGCGCTGAATCATTGCCGGGCAAAGGCATCAAAATTAACCCGGTACAAAGCACTATCAGTGAGGAAACCTTTCAGACTTTAATTGTCTCTAAAGCGCTTGAAAAATTAGGCTATGACGTTACCCCGATAAAAGAAGTGGATTACAACGTTGCTTATGCATCTATTGCCAACGGCGATGCAACCTTTCTTGCTGTTAATTGGGTACCTTTACATGATGCTCAATATAACGCAGCCGGTGGTGACAACGCATTTTATCGTCAGGGTAACTATGTAGTAAATGCGGCTCAAGGGTATTTAATCGATAAAAAAACGGCTGAAAAATACCATATAACTAACCTTGAACAACTCAAAGACCCTAAAATCGCCAAACTGTTTGATGCTAATGGAAATGGTAAAGCAGACTTAACCGGTTGTAACCCAGGCTGGGGGTGTGAAGCGGCTATTAACGCCCATTTAAAAGCATATGGTCTTGAAAAATTAGTCGACCATAATCAGGGAAACTACGCAGCCATGATGGCGGATACCATCACTCGCTATAAAGAAGGTAAACCCATTTTCTATTATACATGGACACCTTACTGGATAAGTGATGTATTAAAACCGGGCCGTGATGTTGTCTGGTTAGAAGTGCCATTTTCAGCAATGCCAAATGGTGATAAAACTGACACCACTTTGCCTAATGGCAAAAACTACGGTTTTTCACCCAATACCATGCACATCGTTGCGAATAAAAAATGGGCGGCTGACAACCCAGCAGCGGCTAAGTTATTTGCTATCATGAAACTGCCGATTGCCGATGTGAACGCGCAAAACTTAAGAATGCATAATGGTGAAGCTTCCCAGGCAGATATCGAGCGCCATGCAAACGCATGGATTAAAGCCCACCAAGCAACATTTGATGATTGGATAGCCCAAGCAAAACAAGCTGCTAAATAGACTAAATTAGCCATTAAAACTATTAAATGCCATCTTCCAGCAAGATGGCATTTTTTTATCGAAAGCTAAAAGTAATAAACGTAAACTTCACGCTTTCTATATAATAATGATCTAGTTATTAATGAGTAAATAAATAATGAAACAAACTCAAACGGCTGAGCTAACTACGGGTCTAACTATTTTAATGGCGATTGCGACGGGCTTAGTTGTCGCAAGCAATTACTATGCTCAACCCTTATTAGATACCATTGCACAGCAATTTAACCTAACAACCAATACGGCTGGTTTTATCGTTACCGCAGCCCAACTAGGTTACGCAGTCGGTTTGCTTTTTTTAGTTCCTTTAGGGGATCTATTCGAACGTAAAAACCTAATTCTCACCATGACCTTTCTTTCTGCATTAGGTTTATTGATTACGGCTCTTTCAAATAATGTATGGCAAATCCTATTAGGTACAGCTCTCACTGGTTTATTTTCTGTCGTTGCGCAAGTATTAATTCCGCTTGCGGCATCGATTGCAAAACCACATAAGCGAGGTAAAGCTGTTGGCATCATCATGAGTGGATTACTACTGGGTATTTTACTGGCTAGAACCATTTCTGGTGCTGTTGCGATGATTGGGGGCTGGCGAGCTATCTATTATGTTGCTTTTGCTTTACTTATCTTATTAATGATCATCATGGCAATTAAATTGCCTCGTTATCATCAAAAAGCTAATCTCAACTATTTTCAGTTACTAGGCTCTATAGGTCGCCTATTTTTTGGCACGCCAATACTTGCGGTTAGAGCCTCGCTTGGCGCCTTATCTTTTGCCAATTTTGGCCTTTTATGGACCGCAATGGCTTTTTTGCTAGCCAGTCCACCTTTTAATTACTCTGAGGGAACCATTGGTTTATTTGGTCTTGTCGGCGCAGCTGGCGCACTCATGGCCTCCCAAGCAGGTCACCTTGTCGATAAAGGTAAAGGTAAGCTAATCACCACAATAGGGTTAATTCTGTTGATATTATCGTGGATTCCTATCGGGTTAGCTAAGCACTCCCTTCTAGCCTTTATCATTGGTATTTTAGTTCTCGATCTTGCAGTACAAGCTGTTCATGTGACAAACCAGAGTACCTTATATCGTATTTTACCAGAAGCACGTAACCGTCTTACCGCAGGCTATATGACTAGCTATTTCATTGGCGGGGCATTGGGCTCTTTACTCTCCGGCTATGCATACGAACATGCTGGTTGGGAAGGTGTTGCGATCTCAGGCTTGGCTCTAACCGCTATCAGCTTAGTTATTTGGGCAATTGGTGTTCGCTTTGATCCTGTCATCACTCCGACTGATGAGTAACTCATCTTCATAAAAACGCTGATGATGCGTCATAGTAATATCATCAGCGCACCTTATATATAAAAAAATATAATGTATTTGAATAGTTCTCAATAAATATACCAACTGAATATATTAGATATATCATCTATATACTTATATAATAGTTATCTATCGTTATAGTAACCAGAGAAAAAGTTAGCAAATGACACTGTTAAACAAATACTATGTCTCTATAAAAAGGTATACTCGTTATTAATTAATACAGTCATAACCCAGCAATTTAAAAGCTACTATTTTTAAATTAAAATCAAAGGTATATACATTAATTGCGATTGTTTTTTACTATAGAAAAGTAACGTGGAGTTAACGTAATGTGACTATTTATCGTTTTATATGATTTTATTTAATATCTAAACAGCCTCTATTTTGGCTATTTTATAACCAGATATAACCAAAAAAGCAAAAAATATTGATTGGTCTATACTGAAATCTATAAATTACATTCATATAATTTATAGGTGGTGTATCATTATCAAAATAAAATCGGCGATATTAATTAAGTATAATTGCTAATTCTAGCTTTTAATATACCATTTAGATGATTGATAGCAGTTGTAATCTTACCAGTTAAAAATTAATAAGGTATCCAAATAATGGAAAGTTCATTTACACCCACTGAAGATTTATTGAACGCTCGCGTCGCACAGCAAGATCGACAAGAAAAAAAAATCCCGTATCAAGAAATTTTATTAACGCGTCTATGCATGCATGTGCATGGAAAATTACTTGAGTCTCGCAACAATATGTTAAGAGCCCAAGGCATTAATGAAACATTATTCATGGCATTAATGATCCTAGATACAAAAGACTCTCGTAGCATTCAACCTTCTGAGCTCAGTGCTGCCCTTGGCTCTTCTAGAACCAATGCAACGCGCATCGCAGATGAACTTGAGAAAAATGGCTGGATTGAACGTAAAGAAAGCCATAATGATAGACGCTGCCTTCACTTACATTTAACAGAAAAAGGCGCTGACTTTTTAAACGGCCTGCTACCGCCTCAACACGGCGCAATTACTGATATCTGGTCTGTTTTAGATGCAGATGAAAAACAACAATTTGATAAGCTAATGCGTAAATTACTAACAAAACTGGACACTATAAAAAATTAACCGCTTTTTTATTAAGGTTAATGTATTTGAGGCATTCTTAAACTTACAGGTGAAAAAAAACTTTTCAGCCAACAATATTTCATTATCCTTTCATCTTTATGCTTTGCTACATCCCATCAAGCAGCAAAATTTTTAGTAGTCTCAGTTTCCAGTGGTTAACAATTAACTACTGGAAACAATCGTGACCCTTATCCATCCAAAATGGAGTAATACCAGTATGAGTTCCCCTGAGGAAATGCAACAAACGCAAGCCCCCCAACGAAATAAGAAAAGACAGCGCAGAAATGCTCTCGTTTTTTTAATGCTAATTTTTATTATTATTGGTGTTGGCTGGGCCGTTTATTGGTATCTGGTACTTCGCCATTATGAGTCAACCGATAACGCCTATGTTGCAGGTAATCAAGTTCAAATCCAATCCCAAGTATCGGGAAGCGTCATGACAGTCAATGTTGATAATACTGACTTTGTCAAAAGTGGTACTGTGTTAGTTGAACTTGACCCCCGCGATGCCGAATTAGCGCTTGAAAAAGCCAAGACAGAACTTGCTAATAGTGTGCGCCAAACCCGCCAGCACATGATTAACAGCCGTCAGCTACAAGCTAACATTGACGTTAAACGTTCAGAACTTAGCCGTTTACAAAATGATTTAAAACGCCGTGAAGTTTTAGGTAGCACCAATGTAATTGGTAAAGAAGAATTACAACATGCCAGAGAATCTGTGATCAGTGCTACAGCGGCTTTAGATGTGGCTATTGAACAATATAATGCAAACCAAGCCATTGTTTTGAACACCGATATCGCACAACAACCAGCGGTAGAACAAGCGGCAACTCAAGTCAGAAATGCGTGGTTGGCATTACAACGCACCAAAATCGTCAGCCCAGTTGATGGCTATGTTTCTCGCCGGAGCGTACAAATTGGCTCACAAATCACACCATCCACACCTTTAATGGCGATTGTTCCATCTAATGGCATGTGGATTGATGCCAATTTTAAAGAAACCCAACTGGCAGATATGCGTATTGGTCAACCCGCCAAAGTCACAACAGACTTCTATGGTAAAAAGATTGAATTCAAAGGGACTGTCGTTGGCTTAGACATGGGAACGGGTAGTGCATTTTCTTTATTACCTGCACAGAATGCCAGTGGTAACTGGATCAAAGTCGTACAACGTCTCCCTGTGCGAATTGCATTAGATGCCGCGCAATTAGAAGAATACCCTCTGCGTATAGGATTATCCACAGAAGTCACCGTCAATACCTTAGATAAAGAAGGGAAAGTCCTTTCCAAAGGGATGCGAGACGCTCCGGCATACCATACTGCTGCACTGGCCGTTGACCTTACACCTGCGGATAAAATGGTTACTGAGATAATTAATAATAACTCAGGTAACAAATAAGTGGAGGTGCAACCGTGGTAACAGCACCTTTAACGGGATCAAAACTGGCTTGGATGACAATCGCCCTTTCATTGGCAACCTTTATGCAAGTCCTTGACTCAACAATTGCTAATGTGGCAATCCCTACGATTGCGGGTAACTTAGGCGCCTCTAACTCGCAAGGGACTTGGGTGATCACTTCGTTCGGTGTTGCAAACGCGATCTCCATCCCTGTCACTGGCTGGTTAGCACGCCGCATCGGCGAGGTTAGACTATTTTTATGGTCTACAGGTTTGTTTGCCTTAACTTCATGGCTATGTGGCATCTCTGGCAGCTTAGAGATGCTTATTTTATTCCGCGTCTTACAAGGTTTAGTCGCAGGGCCGCTAATTCCATTATCTCAAAGCTTACTTCTCAACAACTATCCTCCAGCCAAGCGAAGCATGGCATTAGCGTTGTGGTCTATGACCATCGTTGTTGCACCAATTTGTGGTCCCATTCTTGGTGGCTATATTAGTGATAATTATCATTGGGGCTGGATATTCTTTATCAACGTCCCCTTTAGTGTCGCCATCATCTTTGCCATCATGCGAACCCTAAAAGGACGCGAGACAAAAATATCTATTCAACGTATTGATACTGTTGGGCTAGTCTTACTTGTCGTCGGCATTGGAGCCTTGCAAATCATGCTTGACCAAGGTAAAGAATTAGATTGGTTTAACTCAACGGAAATCATTATTCTCACGGTGATAGCGGTTGTTGCCATTGCTTTCTTAATTGTTTGGGAGCTAACCGACGACCATCCAGTTATTGACCTTTCTTTGTTTAAAGAACGTAATTTTAC
Organism: Providencia sp. Me31A; assembly: GCF_050487165.1. Lineage (NCBI taxonomy): Bacteria > Pseudomonadati > Pseudomonadota > Gammaproteobacteria > Enterobacterales > Morganellaceae > Providencia > Providencia sp. Me31A. The sequence continues at coordinate 8,647 of NZ_JBKQGZ010000038.1, read as the reverse complement.
CATTGGTTGTTTATCCTTAAGCCTCGCCTATATGCTGTATTTTGGCACTATCGTATTATTGCCTCAGCTACTACAAGAGGTGTACGGCTATACCGCAACATGGGCAGGCTTAGCCTCTGCACCTGTTGGTTTGTTGCCATTGCTTATCACGCCAATTATTGGAAAATTTGGTAATCGAATTGACATGCGCTACCTAGTGACATTCAGCTTTATTATCTATGCTGTTTGTTATTATTGGCGTGCTTATACCTTTGAGCCTGATATGGGCTTTGCCGCTGCGGCATGGCCACAATTTGTTCAAGGGTTGGCGATTGCTTGCTTCTTTATGCCATTAACCACGATCACCTTATCGGGGTTACCGCCAGAAAAAATGGCATCCGCATCCAGTTTGTCTAACTTTACACGAACATTAGCAGGTGCCATCGGTACCTCCATTACTACCACCATGTGGACACAACGTGAAGCTATGCATCATGAAAATCTCACTGAATTTGTCAATCCATACAACCCAAACTCGCAGCATATGTACAGCGAATTAGCCCAAATTGGCATGAATGAGCAACAAAGTGCGGCTTATTTAGCGAAAACCATTACAGACCAAGGTCTGATTATGTCTGCCAATGAAATTTTTTGGCTATCCGCAGGGATCTTCATCTTATTAATGGTGATTGTTTGGTTCGCTAAACCGCCATTTGGTGCAGGATCAAAAGATGGCGGTGGTGCTCACTAATTCGCCACCTCTCAATCAAACCCCACAAGCTTTATGTGGGGTTATTTTTTGCTTATTAATTCCCCATCCAATAAACTTAGCCAATAATCCACGTTTAAGGTAAATTATGGAAAATACGAGATCATGGATAGACAACAGCCAAGTATTAACACTTATCAATTCAATGGATGAAAGCCAAGCTGAACAATATCGAGGTAAATTAATTGACTATGTAAATCAATACCAAGAAATTTACCCATTTGATATTCTTGATGACGTCCAAGCATATATGCAGCTAAAACTAGAGGCTGATGACCTTGATTTTCGTTCAGTCCCGCAAGAAATCACTCAAGCGATAGAGGATGGATATTATGAATATTGCTGGAGTTTAAATGAAATTTCTGCTGCCTATAAAATCGTCATCAAAGCAACCCCCTTAACTCGCTCAGACCTAATCGATTTTTCAAGCCATTTATTAGAAGCCTATTTTTGCAATCATGATGACGAAGAATTCTTAGCCTCTAAATTGGTCGAATTAGCTAACTTATTCAATTAATCCCCTTTATTTCAGATATAAAAAAACCATACATAGTCGGTTATACAACCTTTTTATGTATGGCTTCAGATATCTTATAACGAAAAATTATTATTTAACGTGGTTTTGCTGCCACCACTGCGCCAACATAATTCCCGTTGCAACAGACACATTCAAGCTTTCTACTTTACCTGTTCCACCAATAAACAAACTCATATCCCCTTTGTCCCATGTACTATCGCTTAGACCATCGCTCTCTTGGCCTAAAACTAAGACCATTTTGGCAGGTAACTTAGCTTTAGCCAGATCTTGGCTGCCTTTGTGGCTAGATGTGGTCACAATGGTATAGCCTGCTTTACGGAATTTATCCAAGGTATCAGTCAGCCCATCAGCATCAATCGCTGTAATATGCTCCGCACCACCTTCCGCAGTACGGATCGCCGCACCGGACTCCAACATGCCTGCGTCTTGCAAAATAACGCCTTTCACGCCAAAGTGAGCACAGCTACGCATCATTCCGCCTAAGTTATGTGGGTTACCCACATCTTCTAATGCTAATACGCAATCTTTATCTGCGGCTTGCTGTAAGTATGTATCCGCACTCATTCCACCGCGTTTTTTGATAATAAAACATACACCGCCGTGGTGTTCGGTACCTGATGCTTTTGCTAATTCTTCATCATCAACAACATGGTATGCCTTGCGGTTGGCTGCCATCCATTTTAATGCGTCACGAAAACGGGGGGTCACTGACTGTAAAAACCATGCGCGAACAATCGCATCTGGACGGTTTTTAAACATTGCTTGGCAAGCATTTTCACCATAAATACGCGTTTCTTCTTGACGTTGCTTACGCAGTTGCTCCGGATCAATCTGACTTTTACCAACAATACCACCATGATCATTCACTAATTCTTCACTATCCGGCTTCGACACTGTACGCCACGGTGAACGTTCACGAGGTGCGTTATCACGGTTGTCAGAACGGCGCTCTGAACGACCACCTTCAGGGCGGTTTGAACGACTACCTCGGTCATTATGGCTGCCACCTCGTCTGTCAGCCCCGCGCTTATCATTACTACGACGATCATCACGATCACCGCCGCGGCGCTTATCGCCACCTTTCTTGTTGTCCTGTTCTTCACTGCGGACATACATCACTTTTACTTTGCCGTTTTTACCACTAAAATCATTCGTGTCGTTCATCACTATCCCCTACTAAGCTATGGCGCGAAGATTACATGATGTTGCAAGGCTACGCCACCGATTCACGCTATTATCTCACCGAAAACTTATTGAATATACTTCTATCGTATAGAAATCGTTTTGCGTACAATGTGTACCTTATTTTTGTGGCCCTAAAAAACGTAACTCAACATGACCTCTAATGCAGTTTACCACCTTCGCCAACAACGTCTGGCATTATCAACTAAACCTTTTAAAGCAAGAGGTTGTCGAGTGAAACGCTGTCAGTTTTGCTTATTACCTATTCCGCAGTGCCTATGCCAAGACACCGTATCATCACACGCTAAAAGTCAATTTTGCTTAATCATGTTTGATGGCGAGGTATTTAAGCCAAGCAATACCGGTAAACTTATTGCTGATGTATTACCAGATACACTTGCATTTCAGTGGTCAAGAACAGAGCCAGATGCTAAATTGCTAGCGGCACTGCAAGATACAACTCGGCAACCCTATCTTGTTTTTCCAGAAAGTTACGCACAAAATGACCGAATCGTGGTAAATGAGCCAACAATCTCACATAAACCTGCGCTGTTTATTCTCTTAGATGGTACATGGCCAGAAGCCCGTAAAATGTTTCGCAAAAGCCCTTACCTCAATGATATTCCGATTATTTCAATTAACACTAAAGCCCGAACAGATTATTTATTGCGCACACCATCAAGGGAAGAACAACATTGCACTGCAGAAGTGGCAGCAACTGTTTTAGAATTAGCGGGCGATATCAATGCATCTTTGCAATTATTTAGTCACTTTAACTTATTTCGACAAAAATACCTTGAAGGCAAGCCACATCATCCGCTTGCTCAAATGGCATTAGATGAAACAATACCCTAACTATTTTTAAGCACAGCCTCATCTTTTTTGCAGGGCAACACTAAGAAATACTAAATTTCAGATAACCTTCATGATAAAACGTGAAGGTGCTTGTATAAATAAACTAAATTCACAGGATAAACTAGCGCAATCTAAAAGATAGGGCATAGTATTCATAAGTATTGCTCAGCTTCTTTTTATCTATTGAACATTTATTTCGTTCAACAAAGCAAAGGTTATTTACCATGGGTTTAGTCAGCCAGCTAGAATCATTATTTAGACCAAAATCTATTGTTGTCATCGGGGCATCTGAAAACCCTAGCCGTGCAGGCTCGGTTATGATGAAAAACCTGCTCTCCAGTGGTTTTAAAGGGCCGATACTTCCTGTTAACCCCAACCGCAACTCCATACTTGGTGTGCTCGCTTACCCCTCTATTGATAAACTTCCTCTTAAACCAGACCTTGCCGTCATTTGTACCCATTATTCACGCAATATTGCGTGCTTACAGCAATTAGGTGAGGCAGGCTGTAAAGTCGTCATTATTTTATCATCCCCATCTATTCAATTTAATAACCTGAAAAAAGTCGCTCAGCAATATCAAATTCGCTTACTTGGCCCTAATAGCTTAGGCTTTCTCGCTCCATGGCAAGGGCTTAATGCGAGCTTTTCACCTATTCCAATTCTAAAAGGAAAGCTGGCTTTTATCTCTCAATCAGCTGCTGTTTCCAATGCTGTTCTCGATTGGGCAAGGCATCGTGATATTGGTTTTTCTTATTTCATCGCCCTTGGCGACAGTATCGATATTGATATTGATGATTTATTAGATTATTTAGCACGAGACAGCAAAACGAGTGCAATTTTACTTTATTTAGAAAATATTAGTGATGCTAGGCGCTTCCTATCATCTTCTCGGAGTGCATCACGTAACAAACCTATATTAGTTATAAAAAGCGGCCGGACACGTAAAGCCCAAGAATTGCTAGGGGATAAACCTAGTTTAGATGCCGCTTATGATGCAGCAATTCAACGTGCAGGTCTTTTACGAGTACAAGACACCCATGAGATGTTTTCTGCGGTTGAAACATTAAGCTATATGACGCCATTGAGAGGTGAGCGCCTCTCCATTATGAGTAATGGCTCTGCACCTGCTGCGATGGCACTTGATGAGTTGTTACTGCGCAATGGTAAACTCGCCAAATTAAGTATAGCAACTGAAAACGAATTAAGCGCCTTATTACCCCTTGATCTATCACCCCAAAACCCAATAGATCTTGGAGATGACTCAACCGTTGAACGCTATATCAACGTGTTAAATAAAATGCTTGATAGCCATGATCATGATGCCTTGTTATTGATCCACACCCCAAGTGCGATAACTGAAAGCAAAATGATGGCTGAAAAAATTATTAAAGTGATTAAACAGCACCCTCGAGGTAAATGGCTAACTATTCTTACCAACTGGTGTGGTGAATATTCATCTCAAGAAGCTCGCCGGCTTTTTAGCGAAGCAGGTATCCCTACTTATCGTACCCCTGAAGGGGCAATTACTGCCTATATGCATATGGTGGAATATCGCCGCAACCAAAAACAACTCAAAGAAACCCCCGCGCTTCCCATTGGTATTACGGCAAACACCCAGCAAGCTCATGAGTATATCCAACAAGCATTAAAAAATAACAAATTACATCTGGATACTCATGAAGTCCAACCCATCCTAGAGGCCTATGGCTTAAATAGTCTCTCTACATGGATAGCACACTCAAGTGATGAAGCTATTGAAATTGCAAAAAAAATTGGTTATCCCGTCGCCTTAAAATTACGCTCTCCAGATATCGTACATAAATCTGAAGTTCAAGGGGTAATGCTTTACCTACGTAATGCTAAAGAAGTAGAGGATGCAGCCAAAGCCATTATTGAGCGAGTTTCTACTAACTTCCCCAATGCCCGAATTGAAGGACTACTAGTACAAAGCATGGCTAACCGTGCAGGTGCCCAAGAACTAAGGATTGCAGTAGAGTTAGATCCCGTTTTTGGTTTATTGATCATGTTAGGTGAAGGGGGCATTGAGTGGCAACAAGAAAGCCAAGCTGCGGTTGCTTTACCCCCACTAAATATGGCCTTAGCACGTTATCTCGTCATTAATGCCATCAAGGGCTATAAAATAAAATCCCGCGGTGCGTTAGAACCATTAAATATCATTGGCCTGTCTAGTTTGCTCGTTCGTGTTTCGAACCTAATTATTGATTGCCCTAACATTACACGACTCGATATTCACCCACTATTAGCTTCAGGCGATGAGTTTACCTTACTTGATGTATCAATGACATTAAGCCCAACAGATAGCGCGACAACCTATAGGCTTGCTATTCGCCCGTACCCAAGCGAGCTTGAGGAAACAATTATTTTAAAAGAAGATTTAACTTGTCTATTACGGCCTATTCTTCCCGAAGATGAACCACTGCTAAAATCTTTTATAGAACAAGTGACTAAAGAAGATCTCTATTACCGTTATTTTAGTGAGATCAGTGAGTTTACCCATGATGACCTAGCTAATATGACCCAAATTGATTATGACCGAGAAATGGCATTTGTAGCGGTAAAAAACCAAGATACCAGCCCAGAAATTATCGGAGTAACTCGCGCAATGGCTGACCCTGATAACCAAGAAGCTGAGTTTGCAGTGCTGGTGCGTTCAGATATGAAAGGGCAGACTCTCGGTTATCAATTAATGCAGAAATTACTTAATTATACCCGAAACCGTGGCATTAAAAAATTAACCGCTATAACCATGCCTGAAAATCGTAATATGATAAGCCTAGCCAAAAAATTAGGTTTTGAAATTGATATTCAGTTTGAAGATGGAGTCGTAAACTTAACCCTTCATCTATAAATTTCATAAAGGAATAGCATAACCTGTATACTCATTAAACAACTGGTCAATTTATTCTAAATGGTTTGGCTAAATATGCTATCATCCATGGATCATTCGCTTAAAATGTGCGTAAAGCGATTTGCTATTTGACTAATAAGAGAAAATTTACACTGTGATGTTGTCAAAATTAAAACAAGCAAAACATCAACAATATTTGGCATGTTTACCTAAACTGTCTCAAAACGTTGCTGATGTTAAAACGCTATATAAGACAGAAGATTTTCGTGTTGAACTGCTTAAACAGATCTCTCAAGCTCAAAATACTATCTACATAACGGCTTTGTACTTAGAGAAAGATGATGCAGGTAAAGACGTACTTCATGCGCTATATGCGGCTAAACAAGCTAATACATCATTGGATATCAAAATTCTCGTAGACTGGCATCGTGCTCAACGAGGGCGGATCGGGGTTACTGCAAATGTAACTAATGCCGATTGGTATTATGATGTTGCTCAGCATTACCCTGATATCGAAATTCCTATTTATGGTATTCCTGTCAATACACGAGAAGCGCTTGGTGTATTGCACCTCAAAGGTTTTTTATTTGATAATACCTTGCTATATAGCGGAGCAAGTATTAATGATGTGTATTTACAACGCCATGACAAGTATCGTTATGATAGATACCACCTTATTAAAAATGAGCAACTCACTGCATCAATGAAAAAATTTATTGATGACGCATTATTACCCGTCGATGCCGTCAATTTGCTCAATACCGAAACTCGACCTAAGACAGCGGAATTCAAACATTTAATCAAGCAATTTCGCTTAGGTTTAAGGGGAACGTCTTACCAATTTACAGGAAATGCATCAAATGACGTATTATCTGTTACACCGTTTGTCGGCCTTGGTAAGAAAAACGATTTAAACCGCGTCATCACCCACTTAATGGGCTCTACCAGTAATAAATTGACGATCTGCACACCTTATTTCAATTTACCAGCGGTTTTAGTCAGGATCATTAGTCGGTTATTGCGTGATGGTAAACAGGTAGAAATTATTATTGGTGATAAAACTGCTAACGATTTTTATATTCCCCCAGAAGAACCTTTTAAAATTATCGGTGCATTACCTTATCTCTATGAAATCAATTTACGTCGTTTTGTCAGCCGGTTACAACGTTTTATTGACAGTAAACAGCTAACAGTAAGACTCTGGAAAGATGGAGATAATACCTATCACTTAAAAGGTATGTGGGTTGATAATCATTGGCAACTAATCACAGGCAATAACTTAAACCCTCGTGCGTGGGGCTTAGATCTTGAAAATGCAGTATTAATTCATGATCCTAAACAAGAGTTACAAGATCAACGTAGTCACGAACTGGAATGTATCCGTACCCATACAAAAGTTGTCAGCCATTATCGAGAACTTGATAGTATTCAAACCTATCCTGTGAAAGTGAAAAAGCTCATTCGTAGGCTTCGCCGGATACGAGTAGATCGGTTAATTAGTCGGATCTTATAATACATATCAATTTAGCGTCACTTAAGTGGCGCTTTTTATATTCATTACCTGGATAATGATACTTAATATGTTTAAGCCATTAATCTTTAGCTTACTAATATCTTCCATCGCAGGATGCAACGGTTTTCATTGGTCCAATGATAATTGGAAAGGTAAAGACAAAGCACAACATTTTGCATTTTCTGCCGCTATGGCCGCTGCTGGAAATGCCTATGCCGATAGACAAAACATGGGGCACAGAGAGGCCGCGCAATTCGGGATTTTATTTTCAGTTTCATTAGGCGCGGTCAAAGAATTATATGATAGTCGGCCTGAAGGTACTGGTTGGAGTTGGCATGATTTTGCTTATGATATCGCTGGAGCCGTTGCTGGATACAGTTTGTACCAATCATTCAAATAATCCCTACTATTCCCCCTAATAATTTATTCATACATTTCGTTCTCTATCGAAGTAACTATAAATACATCCCTATATTAAGTAAGCCTTACAAACATAAAAAGACTTTATGATCGCTATACGATATTCCAGAACAAGATCTAAAGATCGATATTGGCAACAAGTACAATGCTATAAATCAATCAGCCATTACAGGCCTAACGTTTTTTAATAAGCTATTGCTAGCTGCTTTTCATTCATTGGAATCATTCATCATGTCAACAGAGATAAAGGAACAGTGATATTTATTTTTAGAGATAGCTCAGGTTTAACAAAATTGCAATTGCCTGTATCTTTAAAAATTAATAGATAAAGATGTCAACGAATTAAAAATAAAGCACAAAAAAAACCCCGTGATGAAAATCACGGGGCTTTCTATAAGTGGCGGAACGGACGGGACTCGAACCCGCGACCCCCTGCGTGACAGGCAGGTATTCTAACCAACTGAACTACCGCTCCACTTATTCTTTTTGCCTTTCGGCAGCTTACTGCTATTGAGCAATAA
>NZ_JBKQGZ010000037.1:0-24695 GCF_050487165.1 Providencia sp. Me31A | reverse complement strand
GGTCAGTCGGTACAGTCACAACGTGAGAAAACTCTTGCACCAGCATTTGGTCTTCATGACCCTGCACATAGATGTTACCCACAGAATCCGCAGTAAATGCGCCTGCAGTGATGTTGCCTTGGGTTTTTCCTTCAATGGAAATATAACATGGAGTTGGCATAGCGATATCCTTTATCCAGAATGACAATTTAAATTAAGTAAGCGTAATTAACTATTAATTTCCGTCATCTTAGCCAGTGCGCACGGTAAGATTTGCATTAAGGATAATAAAAGCTTATCAATGGACTGTAAATACACGTACCAGTCACGCATCTCTCTAGGATAAGTGACTTAGCGTAAACTGGTTGAAATAACGATATATTAAACCAATAATTATGCATGAAATGAGTTAAATAAGAATAATCATCGAGCAAAAAATACACCAAATAGCGATAAGCCCAGTAAGTTCTAATGTACATAGAAATAAACTATGTAACTAAATGTTTCATTAAGAAAAATAATCATAACAATTTGATTTTACTTATTTAATTATAACCTCACCGTACGAGTCTCACATATCCACTATTTGCAGGCTTACCTTAATAGTTAATTTATCTAAAATAGAGAAATTAACAACATCAAATAAAACAAATATAGCCTTTTATTATACTTCATTCCATTTCAATATTTTTTCATGACATTAGTAATAATTTAGTTGAAAAAACAAACAAATAATTGCCTTGTATTTTTAGTATCTATCTGGATTTATGGTTATTAATCTGTTCTATAACAAACTGATATAATAAATGAAATTCACCATCGGCTAAAACTCTTGCAGGAATAACGGTTCCTTCACCACCAAAAGCAAAAATAAACATATAATCTTCCTTTATGTAGCATTCTTCTACATGCTGCCAAAATATTCTGACTAGAGTTTCTTTCGTAATACTGTCTATAAATTTCCTGTTAATCTTAACCTTGACTAGCCTCTCCGGATTATTTTGTGTTCTTTCCTCATTTTTTCTTATGTAACGTTGCTCTATTTGAAATATGATATACAAACATAACAAAGAGATTATCAAGCAACAAAAAGACAAGAAACCTAGATTTTTAAGTTCTGAAAATTCATCTAATACTGAGTAAGCCTTATAACCGATTATTAACAATGCACTTCCCAGCAGAATCGATGCCATAGAAAATAAATTCCATAACTTAGTGAATAATTTGTATGGCATTTTTTCTTTATATATAACAGTGGGCTGTTGTATTAATTTTTGTATTTTTTCAGCTTCCAAACTCGATACTGAAAACTGAATTTGATAACGGCTTTTCATTAATCTTAATCTCTTAATTTATCATGAAGAATAAGCAGCAGAACAGACTTTAACATCTAACTCTTAAGTTAAATCGACTATTTAATATTCCATTACACCAATCTCTGTACTGCTAGCATATTTTTCTTATGAGCTTGTCTATGCATATCAAATTGCTCACTCCCCTTTAATTGATGTACACCAACACCAATTTAGAGTTTTCTAATTGTTTACGATAGACCTGTGATGGGAACTGATTTAGACTTTCATGAGTTCGATTCTGGTTGTAATCTTGCAGCTAAAACCATGCTAACTAAACAGCCAATAGCTTATTGCTAAAGGCCTGCACTAGTATAATAATTGAATTAACGATATAATTTTTTATAGCCTATTTTAGCTTTTAAGTTATCTATTTACACCTTTTAAAGCTCATTTAAACGGATATAATTTACGGCGTAAATCATGTAAATGGTATTCATATGTAATGGTTTACAGTAAATAGCCTCATAGGCTTTGATATATAAGGAATATGTTGTTTATCCATTCAAAGTTCTCAGCGAAATGGTGAAACACTTTTCGTTGAGTGACTGATGATAAATAATCCATCTATAATAAAATAAGTGCATCTTTCAGTGGTGATTTCACCGCCTATTATTTCTTTGAAACAGAACGAGCTATTTAGAAAAATAGCAAAGCTTTCCAATTACTCTAGTTCGTATGATTTTCGGTATCATTTTACCATGCCAAGAGATTGTTATTATTCTATCATGTCTAAATTCGAGATATTCCTCGATATCAATACAAAAACAGTCAGATAGAATACCTGAAAATTTATATATGGATTTTGTAACAAAATAAATATCATGATAATCAACCAGGACGGTAATAACATTAAAATATGTAAATAGGATGTGTTTATATATTACCAATTGTAAAAATCAGGTATGCATCACAATATTTCCATATTAATATCATTCAGTGGTACTAATACTGAACCTTAAACTTAACTCGGTCAGAATACTCAAACAGCCATAAATACGCTTTAAATGATTACTAAAAGCAAAAACCATAAACCATTTTTAATAGAAAACGTTACAATTTAGCTTTAAAAAACCATATTAAGATAATAAATTAGGTATTGATCCTAAGTAAAATTTGTATATAGTTAACAAACTAAAAAAAACAAAACATACAAGTTGATAATTTAAACACCTTGCTGGAAAAAAATCTTAACACAGAATCAATTCTGTGTAAGGACGTGTATGCTCTAAATTTATTATTAATTTTTAATTTAGACATTTTAATTTATGGAATTAAGAAGTTATCCTATACTCATACAAGGAGATTAACTTAAATGAGTAAGAAAAATCTCGGAAGTGTTGCCCCTAAAGAAAGAATTAATATTAAATATACACCCAATACTAGTGGTGGTCAGTCTGAAGTAGAACTTCCACTAAATATGCTTATCGTTGGTGATATGACTGGCAAGATTGATGATACGCCAATAGAAGAGCGTAAAACTGTTTCAGTTAATCAAAACAATTTCAATTCAGTCATGGACAGTGCTGGCATTAGTTTAAACTTTAACGTTCGCAACACTCTAGAAGAAACCGGTGATTCAGAGCTTAATGTCAATCTGGATGTAAAATCATTGCAGGATTTTTCACCAGATAATATTGCTCGACAAGTTCCTGAATTAAATAAACTTCTTGAACTAAGAGAAGCTTTAGTTGCATTGAAAGGCCCTCTAGGCAATGTCCCTGCTTTTAGAAAGCGTCTTCAAGAATTACTAGAAAATAAAGAAACGCGCGAACAACTTCTAAAAGAACTTGATATTGCTGCTAATCAAAAATAATGTTTATAGAGGATTATTTCATGTCACTAAATACAGAAGCTCAAGGGCAACAAGCCTCAGCATCTAACGGCTCTCTTCTTGATGAAATAATGGCTCAGTCTCGTATGTCGCCTGAGACTGAAGCGTATGATATTGCAAAGCAAGGTGTTGCAGCTTTCATTAGTAATCTTTTTGCAAATGAATCAGAAGACCAACAAATCAACCGATTATTGATTGACAAAATGTTGGTTGAACTTGATAACAAACTAAGTGCTCAAGTTGATGAAATTATGCATGCCCCCAAATTTCAAGAAATTGAAGCATCGTGGCGCTCCTTAAAATTACTCGTTGACCGTACCGATTTTAGAGAAAACATTAAAATTAATATTCTTCATGCAACAAAAGAAGAGCTATTAGAAGACTTTGAATTCTCACCTGAAATCGTTCAGTCTGGTTTTTATCAACATGTTTATTCTTCAGGTTATGGTCAATTTGGCGGTGAGCCAGTTGCTGCAATTGTTGGAAACTATGCGTTTAACAATACAGCGCCTGATATGAAGTTAATGCAGTATGTTAGTACTGTCGGAGCTATGGCACATGCGCCATTCCTCTCATCCGTTTCCCCTAATTTCTTCGGCATTAATAGCTACGCAGAATTACCAGCAATTAAAGATCTGAAATCTGTCTTCGAGGGTCCTGCTCATACTAAATGGCGTTCTCTGAGAGAAGCAGAAGATTCGCGTTACTTAGGTTTAACAGCTCCACGTTTCTTATTACGCTTACCTTACTCCCCAACAGAAAATCCAGTGAAAATGTTTAACTATACTGAAAATGTTAAACAAGACCATGAACACTATTTATGGGGTAATACCGCATTCTTACTCGCAAGCTGTATTAATGATAGTTTTGCGCAATATCGTTGGTGCCCAAATATTATTGGTCCACAAAGCGGCGGTACTGTCAATGACCTACCTGTACATATTTTCGAAGCGATGGGTGAATTACAAACTAAAATACCAACAGAAGTTTTAGTTACCGATCGCAGAGAATTTGAACTCGCTGAAGAAGGTTTTATTACCTTAACTATGCGCAAAGGCAGTGATAATGCAGCGTTCTTCTCTGCAAACTCAGTCCAAAAACCCAAAATATTCCCAAATACCCCAGAAGGTAAAATGGCAGAAACTAACTATAAGTTAGGAACCCAACTGCCATATATGTTTATTATCAATCGATTAGCTCATTACATTAAAGTGCTACAACGTGAACAAATTGGTTCATGGAAAGAGCGCCAAGATCTTGAACGTGAACTGAATATTTGGCTTAAACAGTATGTTGCGGATCAAGAAAACCCGCCAGCAGATGTTCGTAGTAAACGCCCTCTTCGTTCAGCTGAGATTAAAGTGCTTGATGTTGAAGGCGATCCAGGTTGGTATCAAGTTGCAATTCAAGTTCGTCCACACTTCAAATATATGGGCGCAAACTTTGAATTATCACTTGTTGGTCGACTTGATAAAGAGTAACAGTGATGTCATTCAATCATGGCTGGTCACCCGATAGCGGAGCCAGCTTATTCGATCGAATTAAGAGGAAAAACACGAGTTTTTCCTCACGTTCACGTACAAATACACTCATTGAATCAATTAAACAAAATTTAAATTATGTCCTGAATAGCCGACCGAATGCTTGCCAAGGCTCTCCAGGTTTAGGAATACCTGATTTAAATGATGCAACTCAATCTGCGGTTGATTTTAAATCCGAGTTAGAGAATAGCATTACAAGTTGCATTCTCACTTATGAACCTCGGATCACAAGTGTTGATGTGCAATTTATTGAAAATGATGCAGATAGTTTATCTTTGCAATTCAGTATTAATGCTTGTATTGATTTAGATAACCAACAGCAACTATTTGAATTTAATATGTATTTGGATAGTAATCGTAGATATCAGTTAAAGTAACACTTTTATGTCATCAAAAAATTATTTTTCGAATGAGTCAGAATACTTAAATGATTTGGCAGAACAAGTTGCGCAAGAAAAGCCGCAACTTGTCAATCTGTTGTCTAATAAAATACAAGATCCTGATAGTGCTCGAATTATAGATGGGCTATCATTTTTATCAGGTAATTTGCGACAACAAATAGATAGGCAGTTTCCTGAGTTAACCAATAGCTTAGCAAATATGTTATGGCCAAATTACGCGCGTCCCGTGCCTAGTATGACAGTTGTTGAATACCAGCCTAATTATACTGAATGTCAACACGCGATAAAAATTTCAGCAGGTCAACGCTTTAATGCAACACCTATCTATGTGCAAAGTGAAAATACTCACCAAGAGACTTTATTTCAATGTCGATTTAGCCAAAGTCGTGATCTCTGGTTAATACCAGCAAAAATCACTCAAACCTTACAAAAGAAAACCGCCATTGAAATAACATTTGAGTTAGATGCAATACAGCCTCTCGCAAGCATTGGCTTAGATAAATTATGCTTTTATTTAAATGGTTCCCCATTTACAACAAACCAGCTTTATTTTTTCTTAAATCAGCATATACAGAATGCCTCGCTAATAACTGATGAGCATATATTGCCACTAAATCGGTTTTCAGTGAAACCTGTCGGGTTTCAAAAACAGGATGCTTTACTCCCTTACCCAAAAAATAGCTATGATGGTTACCGTATCCTACAAGAATTTTTCTGTTTTCCTGAAGCTTTTCTATTTTTGGATGTTCAAGGAATAGATGACATTCCTTTAGCTATCCAAGCTAAACAGTTCAAGCTTGTTATTAACTTTGATAAAGAAATCCCCGATGGGGTTATTCTTCAAAGTGATAGTATTAAAATTAATTGTACCCCCATAGTAAATTTATTCCGCGCTGACAGTGAAGCAATCAATCTCACGGGAAAAAATGAGGAATATGTATTAAGTCCAAATTACCAATACGCTCACTGTTTTGATATTTTTTCTATTAATGAAGTGCATGGATTGCGCTATCCATCTCAAGGTAAAGCTTACCCGGTCACCTATACCGCATTTGAAAGTTTTTATCATCAAAACCACCACGAACAAAATGATGGATATTATCGTTTAAAGATAACTCAAAATGAGCGTACTTATGGTTACGCCCATCGGCTTTCTTTTGTACGTCAACAAGAACCCCTATTGCAGCAATGCGAAGAAACAGTTTCGATTTCACTCAATTGTACTAATCGCTATATTGCATCTCAGTTATCTACACGATCAATAGATTTAGAGCCGTCATTCATACCTTATGGGGCGTTCTCTGCAAAAAATTTATTCAAACCAACCGCACCTTTGTATCCATTACTCGATAAAACGCTGTATTGGTCTGAGTTGACGAATTTATCCCTGAATTATCAGTCCTTGCTGAATCTAGATTCATTAAAAAAAATATTACAACTATATGATTTACCGTCAATTTATAACAAACAAATCGCAAGGCAATCGCAAAAACGTTTGGATGCATTAGTTGGTTTACATTCAGAGCATATAGAACGTATCTATAAAGGGCTACCCGTTAGAGGTTTAAAAACAACCTTGTCAGTACACCAGAGCGCTTTCCTTTCTGAGGGAAGCTTATTCTTATTTTGTACTGTTATTGCTCAGTTTTTTACGTTGTATACCAGCGTTAATATGTTCCATGAATTAGAGGTTGTTAATCTCGATAATAAGGAAATTTATCAGTGGCCAGCACAAATCAACCAGCACATACTGAAATAATCGATCGCTGGCTAGAACAAGCTGGCTCTTCGGTTACAGAATATAATTTTTATCAACTTGTTGAATTATTAAATAAAATGATTCCTCAAGGTATCGATACTACTCATGACAGTAGCGATATTATTCGCTTTAAATCCCACTCTAATGTTGCATTCCCAACTAGAGATGTCGTGTCCTTTGAAAAAAATGCTTCTCATCAATACGAATTAGAAGTCGCCTTTCTCGGCTTGCAAGGAAGCCAATCCCCACTTCCTGGTTATTATCTTGATGAATTCGCTTGGGAAGATGCACAACAAATCCCTGGTATCTCTGATTTTTTGAATATCTTTAACCATAGATTACTCTCTTTACTCTATCGTATTTGGCGAAAATATCGTTACTACATTTGTTTTGAAAATGAAGGGCAAGACTCCTTCTCTCAGTATATGTTTTCCCTCGTAGGGTTAGGAAGCGGGACTAACCGAGAACGGATTAAAATCAATCACAGCAAAATGCTCGCTTATGCAGGTCTATTGGCAAGTCCAAGCCGTTCAGCAGATGTTATTAGTAGTCTAATATCTCATTGTTTTGACTTAGAAAATGTAGCTGTTATTGGATGGGAAACTCGTCGCGTGCCTATCCCTGAGTCACAACAAAATAAGCTAGGCATTATTTCTCATCAACCCGGACAAAAGTCTCGCCCTCGAATGTTGTTAGGTGAAAATTTTAGTCTGGGGTCCCACATACATGATTGCAATGGAAAATGTACCATAGAAATCAGCGGACTAACTATAGAGCGCTATATGCGCTTTTTACCTAATGGTAGTGATTTCGCTCCTCTCGTTGCTTTTGTTTCATACATTTTTCATGAGCAGTTAGCTTGGGATTTACGTCTTAGTATTGCCGAAGATCAGGCCGAAGGTTTCTGTTTAGGCAAAAAAAATCATAACCAATTAGGCTGGCAAAGCTTTTTAGGTAAACCCACAAAAAAACCAAATGTCACCATTACGGTATTGGAATAAAAGACATGGATAAACATCAGCCAACAATTTCATTTAGCATAACGAATAGTGAACAGCTAGAAAGTGGTTACCTTCCGAGTGCAACATTGACTCAACATGGTGGCCTGATTGGTAGTGGCAACCAATGCGATTGGAAAATTCAAGACTGCGATGGCGCTATCTCTGCCAGTCAATATACTGTTTTCTGGAAAGATCAGCACTTTTGCTTAAAAGTAAACTCAGACTCTGTTTACATTAATAATGCAATTATACCATTACATCTTGATGCCGTGAAACTTACCCAAGGGGATCAAATTAGAGTCGGCAAGCTGGTTATCACAACCAATATTAGCTTAACTGGGCAACCTATACAGAATATGATGGCTGCGACACCGCAGTCTATTGTTGCAAAAGATCATAACCCTTTAGATTCATTATTTGATATCGATACGACAAGTAGTGAAGGCAAAGAATATCCATTTGTTCCAACCGTTCAAGGTGCTCTCACCGCAGATCCCTTACAAGCGCTAGAGAATGAAAACCTCAGTTTAATTTCTAAGAATCAATCAGCTATCTCAGAACCATCTTTATTGAGTGACCCACTCTCTTATTCACCTGCCTTTGCAATATCAGATAATAAAGAGAATACCATGGTACAAGAATTTATTGATTTGCCCAAAATTACCCCTTTCGAAGATGAACACATGACCGATATTGATCATGTTGCTATTAACCCTCTCATGAATGGTTTAGGCATCCATCTTAATTTAACTAGTTCTCAACAAGCTAATGACTTTCTTATAGAGCTCGGTAAGACAATGAAAGCAGCAGTTGAAGGATTGCTTGCTTTACAACAGCAGCAAGAAAGTTTACAGGATAAGCAACTTCGCCCTATTGAAGATAATCCGCTACGCCTAAACAGTAGCTATGAAGATACGATGAAGCTGATGTTTACAGATGAACGTAGCCCTGTTCACCTATCAGCCCCTTCTGCCGTAACTGAAAGTTTGCACAATATGCAGTTACATTACCACGCAAATCAAGAAGCGATATCGACAGCCTTAGCAACAATGCTTGCGGCTTTTTCTCCAGAACATTTATTAAACCGTTTTTCCCAATACCGACGCGCTTCAGATAACACACCAATGACTGATGGGTGGGCATGGGAGATGTACAGCAACTATTACAAAGAGCTTTCTTCATCTCGGCAGCAAGGCTTTGAAAAATTATTCTATGAAGTTTATGCGCATGCCTATGACAGAGCATTAAGAAAAGGCATAGAGGAAGCTTAAAATGCAGCTTAGAACTTTCTCAGTGTTACTGTTATTTGCCTCATTTTTCATTTTGAGTGGGTGCAGTAAAACGTTACAGACAGCATCAAAAGTGGGGCAAATTCTATTGGACCCGTCGACTCCCGTTGGCTATCCAAAAGATCAGCCATCCACCGTTGCTTTGACCATCCTCGCAGAGCCTTATATTAACCCTAACCAAGAAGGTGAGGCTGCGCCGATAAATATCCAAATTGTTTACCTTAATGAAGATTCATTATTTGGCTCTTTAGATCATGACCAGATAGAAGCTAAAGATGGAGATTTAGAGAAAGTCCTGAAGAAAAATTATATAGATCACCAAGATTACACTATTTTACCGGGCCAATATAAACCTTTCCCGACGACGACACTACAAGCATCTAATCGTTATATTGGCATTATTGCCTATTACTCAGACCCTGATAATGCAGAATGGAAAAAAATAGTTAAAGCCCGAGGTAAAGGGCGCCACTACTTTATTTTGGCTCACATTAGAGAAAACGAAATCGAATTTAGACAAGAAGAGGATGATTAATATGTCGACTAAAAATAGAGTAATTTGGCGTGAAGGGCTATTTATCAAACCTCAACATTTTCAGCAACAGCAACGTCATCAAGATTACGTTACAGAAAGTATTCTAAAAAATTTTATTTCGCATTTTTGGGGATTCAGTCACTTATCTTTAAGCAAAGATTTATTCTCCTTAGGGCGTATTGGTATAAAAGAAGCGTCTGGTGTTATGCCTGACGGCACCATTTTTTCTTTTCCTAACCAAGACTTATTACCACAACCTATTGATATAAAAAACATTACTGACAGCGATAGTAATATTATCTATCTCGCATTTCCTTTGGCTAATGAAAACGTCAGTGAAATTTCAAATGAGCATAATGAAAGCCGTTTATTTTCACGTTATCACGAATGTACGGAAAGTGTTCGTGATTTACATACAGAAAATGGTGATTTAAGTGCTATCCATGTTGCGCAATTAAATCCAATCCTCAAACAAGGAAAAAATGGTTTAGATGCCTACGTGACGCTCCCTATATGTCGTATTAGAGAGCGTAATGCTAATGGAAATATAACGCTTGATAACGATTATATTCCAAGCCTTTTGAATATTAGAGCCTCGTTATTACTCAATGAATTTCTCACTGAGATTGAAGGCACTTTGTATGAACGAGGTAAGCAAATTGCTTCCCGAATCGGAGCTCCGGGGCAGCAAGGCGTTGCTGATGTGGCTGAATTTATGATGTTACAAGTGCTCAATCGCACCTATCCACTCTATTCACACTATGCACAAGAGCCGGTCATTCACCCCGAAAAGTTCTTTAGAGATTTATTAGAGCTTTGTGGTGAACTGCAGACATTTACGAATTCGTCTCGCTTACCCGACACCATTGTAAAATATAAACACTTTGATTTAACAGATAGTTTTCTTCCATTAATAAAAAATATCCGTGAAGCATTAAGCGTTGTCTTAACACCTCGTGCGATTCCTATTCCGTTACAGATCCAAGAACACGGTATCCGCGTGGCTACTATTCATGATAAGCAACTGCTCCAAAAAGCTGAATTTATTATTGCAGTTAAGTCACAAATGCCTCAAGAACAATTACGCCGACAGTTCCCACAACAAACTAAAGTGACAACAGTAAATAATATTCGTAGCTTGGTCAGTGTTCAAATTCCGGGAGTCTCTTTATCTCCCCTTTCAACTGCACCAAGACAATTGCCTTATCATTCAGGATATAACTATTTCCACTTTGATCAACAAGGTAATGAGTGGAAGGGTATCCAACAGGATGGCAATATCGCATTCCACGTTTCAGGGAATTTCCCTGATTTAGATATTCAGTTATGGGCGATAAGAGATGGAGCACTCTATGACTGATAATATTTTATTTAATAACGAGGTTGATAGTAGTAATTCGCAGAAAAATTACCAAATCCCACTTCGGGGTAACAACATTAATCCAATGATCGATGCTGCTACACCTCTTTTAGGTATGGTCTTACGCCTGAAAGCGATGTCCGAAACACCGCTTTCAGAAAAGCTTTACCAACAAGTGGTCATGGACATCACCTCGATTGAACAACAATTGCAAATACAAGGCTACGAGCCTGGAGCCATTGTTTCGTTTCGCTATGTTTTGTGTACTTTTATTGATGAAACCGCTCTTGGATTAGGCTGGGATCAAGAGAACGGCTGGGTAAAGCAATCATTACTTGTCCATTTTCATAACGAATCATGGGGTGGAGAAAAGGTCTTTATTTTAATTGAAAGATTATTAGGTGAACCCAAACGTTACCTCGACCTCATCGAGTTTATCTACCTTTGCCTCTGTCTTGGATATAGAGGTCGTTACAAAGTTTCTGCTGGTCAAAATGATGAATTTAATCATTTGCTTAGGCGCTTACAAAAGCAGATACAACAGCTTAAAGGTAACGCGAAACCAATTATTCTTTTTGAAAAAGGTGATAACAAGCAAAGCCGCTACCGTTTAGGTAAACGCTTAGGTATACGTTACATCATCATTGGTACTGCATTATTCGCGTTCATTATTTATCAAATTTATTCATCCCAACTGAATTACCAAACACTCAGTATTGTGGAACAACTTAATACTTTACTCGGCTAGGACGCACTATGATCCAAATTGATCTCTCAACACTTGTTAACCGATTACACCCCATTGCTAAGCATGCGCTAGAAAGTGCAGCAGCTTACTGTGTAAGCCATCAACAACCTGAAATTACGATTGCTCAGTTTCTTCAAAAACTCATTGAAACACCACTAACTGACATTCGCCTAATCAGCCAGAAGAGCACTTTGGATATTAATAAGCTGTCAGAATTATTAGATATTCAAATTCCACCTCATCAAGCTATTACTCAAAGTTACCCGAGCTTCTCCCCCCTGTTAGTGGAATGGATGAAAGACAGCTGGTTACTTGCATCGACTGAATTCAATCACAGTGAACTTCGCTCAGGTGTTCTTTTTCTCACATTATTACAAATGCCGTTGCGTTATCTTCCTCAGCCTGTTGCAGATATGCTTTCACAAATTAACCGAGAGCAGTTAAAACTCAATTTTGATCAGTGTACTGAAGGCTCTGCTGAGTCACCTTTTGATGAAAAAGCACCTGAAAATAATGGCAAAATAACGGCAGATTCATTGCTAGCAAAGTTTACTCAGAACATGACCGAACAAGCTCGTAATGATGAGCTGGACCCTGTTTTATGTCGTGATCATGAAATCGATCTTATGATTGATATTCTTTGTCGTCGCCGAAAAAATAATCCTGTTGTCGTTGGGGAGCCTGGTGTCGGAAAAAGTGCGCTTATTGAAGGACTCGCACTGCGTATTATTGCCGGCGAAATTCCTGAAAAGTTAAAAGGATGTGAACTTTTAACTTTAGATTTAGGTGCATTACAAGCAGGCGCAGCAGTTAAAGGTGAGTTCGAAAAACGCTTTAAAGGCATCATGCAAGAAGTTTCACAGTCTCCTCATCCAATAATTTTATTTATTGATGAAGCGCATACATTGATTGGTGCGGGTAATCAACAAGGCGGCCTTGATGTTTCTAATTTATTGAAACCTGCCTTAGCACGCGGTGAATTAAGAACAATTGCCGCGACAACTTGGAGCGAGTATAAAAAATATTTCGAAAAAGATGCTGCATTAGCACGCCGTTTTCAATTAGTTCAAGTCAAAGAGCCCACATCCGCGGACGCGATTATCATCATGCGTGGTTTACGTTCCATTTATGAAAAAGCACATCATGTTTTTATCGATGATGAAGCACTTCGAGCCAGTGCTGAACTGAGTGAGCGCTATATTTCAGGGCGTCAATTACCTGATAAAGCCATCGACGTATTAGACACCGCATGCGCAAGAGCGGCGATCAATTTGTCATCACCACCAAAGATGCTTTCTTCATTAAAAACGGAGCTCCAGCAAATAAAAATGGAGACAACGATATTAAAAAGAGAACACCATCTTGGCTTAGATAACCATATAGAACGCCTTGAAGAATTAGCATCAGAAGCATATGCGATTGAGCAAAAAGCATCAGATATACAGCAAGCATGGGAAAAACAGCAAGCGCTGGTTTCACAAATTATTGCTTTACGTTCAACGTTATTAGACGATGAAAATACAGAATCCCAATCTGAAGAAGCGCCTCAACCTGATGAGTTGAAACAAGAGTTGCAAATATTAGACCAGCAGCTTGCTCAGTTGCATGAAACGCACTTACTCGTTTCACCACACGTCGATAAAAAGCAAATTGCCGCCGTTATTGCGGAATGGACAGGCGTACCATTAAATCGTTTATCGCAAGATGCTTTATCCATTGTTACAAACCTTCCCATGCACTTAGAAGAAAACATTAAAGGACAATCATTAGCAATACAGTACTTACATAAACATTTATTAACTGCACGTGCGGATTTACGCCGACCGGGTCGCCCTCTTGGTGCCTTTTTATTGGCAGGCCCAAGTGGTGTCGGTAAAACAGAAACAGTAATCCAAATCGCACAATTAATGTTTGGTGGAACACAATACCTAACAACCATTAATATGTCTGAGTTTCAAGAAAAGCACACTGTATCACGTCTCATCGGTTCACCTCCTGGCTATGTCGGCTATGGCGAGGGAGGGATATTAACAGAAGCTATTCGTCAAAAACCTTACTCTGTTGTGCTACTTGACGAGGTCGAAAAAGCCCATCCAGACGTTCTAAATTTGTTTTATCAAGCATTTGATAAAGGTGAAATAGCCGATGGTGAAGGTCGCGTTATTGATTGCAAAAATATCGCATTCTTCCTAACGTCTAATTTAGGCGACCATGTGATTAGCGCTTATGCCGACAAGCCAGATGAACTGCAAGACGCTCTCTATCCAGAGCTCACAACATTCTTTAAGCCAGCCCTACTAGCTCGTATGGAAATTGTTCCATATTTACCTCTTTCTTCTGATATTTTGCGACAAATTGTTGATAGCAAACTAACTCGACTGATGGCCTTATTGAAACAACGCTTTAATGCAAAAATCACCTTAGACGAAAGCGTTCCTAATGAAATTTTACGCCGAGCTTCTCGTGCTGAAAATGGTGCTCGTATCTTAGAATCTATTATTGACGGTGCTTTATTACCGCCGCTTTCTTTGTTACTCCTTCAGTTCAGCGCCCGTAATAAAGCCATCTCTCATATTCGCCTAACAACGGAAAATGATGAATTTATTGCGGAGGTTAACTAAGAAACATGAAAGCAAGACTAAAAAATGCACTTGCTCTTCTTGAGTGTTATGACGTAGAAACGCTAGCTGTTCAATTTTTGACATGCAGTTTTTCGCGCAGCGCATTCAGCGGGCTGATTATTTCATTAGTTAACAAAACTGAGAATAAATTGGAAAGCTGGAACATTGACCACTCACTCCAAGTTCAATGCCATTTTTTAGATACTGATATTAATGATGCCGATCACCCTTTGATTCAACTTGTATTAAAGGGTGCTCCCACATTTTGGAAGAATTTACAACAAGGTAGCTACATTAATAACGCACCACTGCGCAACTTTATATCACAACTTCCCGTGAATACAGGGTTGTTTAGTTTACCACTGCATGATCTTAACCATAAATCATGCGGTGCCATCATTCTTTTAGGACAAGCCAAAGAACTAGAAAATTTTGAGCAAGGCATTTTTCCCATTTATTGTGAGCTCTTTCACCAGCAATTAAAACGTATTCTTGAATTGGCAAATACGCAACAAAAAATTTCTCATTTGCAATATATCAATCAGTTGCATAGGGAAAAGGAAGTAAACCTTAATGAGGCCTTAAACACATTAACGGCATCAATCATGAACATGGAGCCTGCAAGAAGAAACATAAAAAATATTAATGATTTAGAGGCTGAAATAGAGCGTTATGAAAAAGAAATTTTATTAGATAAGCAACAAGAGCTAAAAGGAGATATCGACGCAATGGCGAAACACCTGAACATATCTAAGCGTGCGCTGATATATAAATTGAAGAAGTACGGAGTATAAAATGAAAATACTGAAGATTTTTTGCTGCTCTTTGATGCCGGTTTTCTTCGCTTTGGCTGGAAAAGCTGAAAACAATATTAGTCAAAATATCGCGGAAGAACTCACCCAGTGCCGTTTGGAATCTTCTCAGCTTATTCGCCTAGATTGTTACGACAAAATAGTACTGTCCACAGCATCTGAACCTAACTCTTTACCAGACATTGCTCAAATGGGAAAAACGTGGCGCCAAGCTTATGAACATGAAATGAAACGTGTCGAGAATACAGCGGGCTTCTTAGTTTCAGTACCGGAAGATGGTGAATATCCCGTAATTATGACCATTCCAGCGATTGGCTTCCAGCCTCCACGCCCTGTTCTCATGTTGAGTTGCATTGACAATATTACCCGTATGCAAATTATTTTACCCAATAAACAAGATGCCGGTAGTGTCATGGTCTCAACCGATAAAACGCAATTTACTGCAGAATGGTTTTTACGTGAGAATGGTTATGTATTGGAGTCAAGCCGTGGTTTACCTGGTATAGATGAAATCAAGCGTTTATTAAGTGGCGAAAAATTAACTTTAAAATTAACTAATAATGAAAAACTAACGTTCAATATTTCTGGAATATCCCAAGAAATCAAACCATTAAGAGCCGCTTGCCGCTGGTAGAAATCATGATAAACAATACTTCTTATTCTTGGAAAAAACAGTTACTTGCCCATCTTGATGAACATCAGGAGTGCAATGCTGTGGACGAAAGTACTCCCGATTGGGAGTACATTGATAGTGAAATGATAAAATTCGGCTCACTCAGTCACGGTCAATTAGACATTAAAGAAATTCAAAATCGGTGTTTGCGGTTGCTTGAGACACAGACAAAAGATTTTCGCTTAATCGTTCACTTGTTACGGACCTTACAACATGCTGGTGAGCCTAAAGAATTAGTTTTAGCCGCGCAAATCCTTGCTGACTTTACGCGCCAGTATTGGAATACCTGCTATCCAACAAATATAAAGCTCAAGCTACGCTTAGCGAATCAAATTCTAAAACGTTTCGAATCTGTGAATGATATTTTTTGCCGTTCTGCTAATAGTAAAATGCGTGATGATATTCTAGGTTCTTTTGCCTATTTAGCCCAATTTTGGCATGAGCAAAGTCCTAACCTTTCAGAACAAATGGATACATTGAGCCGAAGTTATCAGCGAATTGAAGAAAGTGAGCGGCCCATCGTGTTAGCTTCAGAACCAAAAGAAGCCGAGACACAGACTACTACTGAAACAATGCAAGCACCAGCAAACAGCATTGCCATGTCAACAATAAATATAAATCAGCATGACGAAAGACAATGGAAGCAAACATTGCTCCAAGTTTCAGAGCTTATTTGTTTGCAAGCACCTGAAAGTTCTGTTGGTTATCGTTTGCGACGTTATGCTATCTGGTATTCTATCACGATGCTACCCCAAGCCGATCATCAAGGTAAAACACCTTTAGCACCCGTTTCAATAGATCGCATAATGGATTACAAAGCTCAACTAACTCAACCATCAAACTCTCTATTAAATAATATAGAGCAAAGCTTATCATTATCACCTTATTGGCTAGAAGGCCATATGCTCGCTGCACAAACAGCAGCTAAGCTAGGTTATTCAGAGGTAGCGGATGGTATCACAGAAGAGTTGCGTATTTTTTTAGCCCGCCTTCCTAACCTTGTCAATTTGCACTTTTCTGATATGAGCCCTTTCATCCCCGACACTGTGAAAGAATGGTTGGAACAGAGCGATCAAACAAAGAACGGTCAATTATCTCATTCGAATACCAATGTCACATTATTACAACAAGACGTTTTGCTGTGCTATGAGCAGCAAGGGCTTGAAGCCGCATTGAAGTTTATTGAATCTAGCCTTGTAACCGCAATAGAGCCTAGAGATAAATTTTATGGGCAATTATTGTCAGCACAACTCTTCGAGCTTTCAGGAATGGAGCATATGGCGGTTAATTTATATCAGCAACTTTATAACTCAACCTTACACTTTTCACTTGAGGATTGGGAACCCAGCCTCGTACGACAGCTTGTTCAAAAAACAGATAAAACACCAGAAACAACAATGACTATGGATAGGGATCTACAATAATGAAATTACCGTTTTTCTCCATTTCAAATATAACCAATTCGGTAAAAAAGCTGTTTTTTGCTGATAAGCCCAAAATAGCTTCCTTTTTCCTATTTTTATTAGCATTACTCCCTGCTCTGGTCATTATTTGGATTTGGTGGTGGGGACCTACTTTTAGTTACCAAGGCTCAACGCCATTTAGTACACTCTCTTCACGTTGGCTTGCTACACTAATTATTATTCTACTCGTCGTCAGTTGGATTGGTTTAGTTACATGGCGTCGAGTAAAGAAACTTGAAGCCTTAAAACTCGATATTGAGTTAACCGTTGTTGACCCTGCTAGGCAGGATATCGACTTCCAAAATCGTTATTTAGACTATTGGAAATCTCAATTTACTCTTCACCTAAATGGCCATTCTAAGGCTGTTTATTTACGCCCTTGGTATTTTATTTTAGGTGCAAACCAAAGCGGAAAGCATAGCTTATTAAAAAATACACTGAACCCTTTGGATATAGCTCCAAGTGAAAATATTGTTAATGAGCAAAAGGTTCCTTTAAATATTGAATGTTTATTAACAGATAATGCCGTTCTTTTTGTTCCTGACGGCAAACTATTAACCCAACCAAATGAACATAATGAGAATCCTCAACTCTATCATCGCTTATGGGAAGAGCTACTTAATTGGATAAAAACCAACCGTTCAAGACAACCCATGAATGGGATTATTTTAACGGTAGATACCTTATCTCTACTTACCAATACGAAAGAGCAAAACAGCCAATTAATTGCCGACCTACAAATACGCATTGAAGAAATTAGAATGACTTTTAATAGTCAATTACCACTATACATCGTATTAACAAAACTGGATTTATTACGTGGTTTCGATTCAATGTACCAATCATTAGATGCCCAACAACGTAATGAAGTACTTGGTGTTTCTTTCGACCTTAAAGCTCAAAAAGATTGGAAAGCAGGTTTAACTCATTTTTGGTTACAGTGGGTAAGCCAAATGAATAGCGCACTACCTGAAATGATGTTACAACGAGCAGAAGGTAACCAACGTAGCGATTTATTCAGTTTTGTACGCCAAATAGAAGGATTACAGAACCACGTTTTAACATTAATTAATGCACTATTAATCAATAACGAACAACATAACATTTGCTTAAGGGGAGTTTATCTCACATCTTCATTGCAAATTGGTCAAATAGACGATGTCTTTAGTCAAACTGCGTCAGTGCAGTATCATTTACCAACTGCGCCACTAACCACTTGGCCAATCAATGATAGTCATACTTACTTTACACATAATTTATTTGATCAAGTACTATTTAGTGAGCCCAATTTAGCAGCTGAAAGTCAATATTGGATCAAAAAACATCGGTCTCGTCTCTTAATAACGACGCTGGCTAGTTGTGTTAGCTTAATTGCCCTTTGGAGTGGTTGGGGTCACTATTATGATAAAAACTACCGTGCTGGTGAGAGTGTGCTTAATGAAGTTAATGCCTTCAAAAATATAGACAATAACGTTCAAAAAGACACTGATGGTAGTTTGCAACTTCCCATCTTGAACCCATTACGTGAAGCGACTCTTGCCTATGGAAATCACCATGATAAAAATGTGCTGTTTTCCGATATGGGGCTTTATCAAGGCCAAAAAGTCGGCCCACAAGTTGAGCAAGTTTATCTGCAATTACTTACCGAACGTTTCTTGCCCGCGATTATGTCAGGGCTCTTAATTGAACTCAATAATTCAGAGAAAGGCAGTGAGGATAAACTCGAAATTTTACGTATTATGCGCATGTTAGAAGACAAAACTGGACGTAATAATGGCATGGTTGAAGACTTCATGGCAAATTATTGGAGCCATCTCTTCACTGGTCAACGTGAAAAACAAATGCTACTAAAAGCGCATTTACGTTATGCACTCGAACACACTGATTGGAAAGCAGATCGGGATAAAGGCATTATGGCTGCAAATAAGGCTTTCACACCTTTTGCGACCCCCATTAAAAATGCCCAGAAAGAGCTCAGTGTGTTATCGCTTTATCAACGTGTATACCAAGCATTACGGCTAAAAGCGAACCAAGAACTTTCAGCACCTTTAAATTTGCAATATCAGATAGGTCCAAGCTTTAATACCGTTTTTACGGCTATTGACGAAGATAAATTAGAAATTCCACAATTTTTAACTCGTTCGGGACTATTAAACTATTTTGTTCGCCAAAACGACAAATTGGTTGAACTCACATTACTTGATGCTTGGGTTCTCAATCTCACATCAAATACACAATACAGTGAGAATGACCGTAAAGAAATTCAACGCCAAATCAGCGAGCAATATCTCAGTGATTACATTGCTCAATGGCG
Organism: Providencia sp. Me31A; assembly: GCF_050487165.1. Classification (NCBI taxonomy): domain Bacteria; kingdom Pseudomonadati; phylum Pseudomonadota; class Gammaproteobacteria; order Enterobacterales; family Morganellaceae; genus Providencia; species Providencia sp. Me31A. The sequence continues at coordinate 5,013 of NZ_JBKQGZ010000037.1, read as the reverse complement.
TAATGGTATGAGTAATTTAGAAATTCGTGAATTTGACTCAATCCAAGACGAAATCATCGCGCTTGAACAAATTATCAGTGGAGAACAACCTTTACGTCGCGCCTTACAAGTTTTGCGTGACAATACAGTTATACCATCAATTGATGAAAGCTTACCTATTGATAAACAAAAATTATTGATGGCAGAACCGTCTTACCGTTTATTAACACGTTTAGATAGAGAGTTCACGCCTCAAACAGAGATATTAGTTAGTAATCAAGGAGAAAACTTACAAAATCTCAATCAAAAATTGAATGATTTGCATCGGTATTTGCTAGGAATACAAAATTCCCCTGTACCAGGCAAAGCCGCCCTGAAAGCGGTCTCAATGAGACTCAATGATAATAATAAAGATGCTATATTTGAACTATCTCAAATGGCTAAAACATTACCTGAACCGCTCAATCGTTGGGTTGATGAGCTTTCTGAGCAAGCATGGAATGTTGTTCAGAAAGAAGCTATTCGACACATGGAAGTCGAATGGAATGAAAATGTTGTAAAACAATATAATACCTATATTGCAGGTCGCTATCCGTTTAATCCAGACTCAAAGCAGGATGTTCCATTGAGTGAGTTTGAACGCTTCTTTAAACCCAATGGTACACTCGATAGCTTCTACCAACAAAACTTACGTTTATTTGTTGAAAATAACTTAATCGATAATAGAGATAGTCAATCATTGATCCGCGCTGATGTTTTAGCACAAATTGAAACGGCAAATCGCATTAGGGAGACATTCTTTAATGCACAAGGTAATTTGGAGGCTCAATTTGCCATTGAACCGCTTTCGCTAAGTGGTAACAAGCGACGCAGTATCTTAAACCTAGACGGTCAACTTATTGATTACGCTCATAGTCGCAGCCATGTCACCCATCTCGTTTGGCCAAACTCAATGCGTTCAAATATTGAAAGCAAACTGACTCTTGTTCCTCTTTCCGGTGATAAATCACCTCGTTCAATTGGTTTCTCGGGGCCGTGGGCGCAAATGCGCTTAATTGATAGTGCAAAGTTAATGAATATCAAACCCAATTCATTTGATGTTCGCTTCACCATTGATGGTGGTGATATGACTTATCGAGTACTGATTGATGAGTCTAATAATCCTTTCTTCGGTGGATTATTCACCAAATTCCGTTTACCTGAAACCCTTTACTAATGTGACGGTCCCCACTGTATGGTGGGGACATAGGATATTGAACGAAATGAAATCAGAACGTTTAGTCATTAAAATTGGGAGTTCTCCTTTAGATACGCCCGAATTTATTGCCCTGAAAACAGAATTTAACAAACTAAGCCATCCCGCGCGTCCAGAGGTCAATTGGACGCTCATCGATTCACTTTGTTTGTCTCTCTTTAAAAATCACGGTATTGACCTACAAAGCGGAGCTTACTATACCATCGCTCGATTACAGCAGCATGGGCTCAGTGGTTTCACCGAAGGGTGCGAATTATTAGCAAGTATCATTGTCACGCATTGGGATACGTTATGGCCTGAAAAGCCAAACCAACGCACAGAAGTATTCAATTGGTTTAACACAAAGGCCAGTGCCTTACTTCGGCAGCAAACTTATGCAACCAAAGACCTACGTTTGATATACCGTTCAGAACGTGCTCTACAATTAATCATTGATAAACTTGCTAAAACAACGTGGGAAAAATTACCTAAAATTGAGAACTTATTATGGTTCTTTCAAAACTTAGCTAAACAGATTGAGAAACAAGAAGAACATGCTAAGCAGAATGCAACAGGAGCTGTCACACTCCCCCCTTTAGTGTATATTCAGCAACCCGAAAAACAAGTAGAACAACCATCACCAACGTTCATTTTTGAAACACCAGAACCTACCTCATCCGCAACCATTCCCCCTGAGATTACGCCTAAAAAGATGAGCGCCGCACGTGGTTTTATGTGGGGTTGTATTTTAAGCAGTACTTTCTTTTTAATCAGTGGATTTAGCGCCCACATTTATTTTAAACATGAAATAGAGACCATAACCTCTATACCTGAAGGTGCTGTTGCTAAATGGTTATTTAATCCTGACATAAACACCTATGAATATCATTTAGCTTTGCTCGAAAAACGTTCTCCTCTTGCTAACTTAAAATTGATAGAAAACATGCAAGAAAAAGCGAAATCTTATTGGCCTACGGATGCAAAACAAACTTACTTCAGCCGAAATTGGCAAAACCAATATGAGGCACGCTTAGAAAATATGCCGATTAATGACAGTTGGTCTGAAACAGGCATGTTACTACAGCAACTTTCAAATAAAATTGTTCAACAAGAGAAAAACAGAGGTAGTTTTACATTATCCTATTTAAAAACGGCTATCTATGAAATTCAAAAGCAGCACAATAAAGTCGAGCCTATTGAAGAAAAACTCCGTCAATTATCCCTCCAAATTAAAGATGGACAATCGGTTTCCCCCGCAACACTCATTAATATTGATAATAAAATTAATGGATTATTGGCTCGTTACTATGAATTACAAAAACAAGCAGAACAACAAGGTTTAAAGCCGGGGTCATATTCATCTTTAGGATTAAGCCATGAGTGAAATTAAATACATTAAAGAGAAACAGTATTTACAAAAATTGTTCCGTGAATACGCTGATAAAAAGCCACATTTGGCAGATGTATTAGATCCACAAGACCCACAAACAAGCTACCTATTAGAAGGGTTCGCTTTTTTATCTGCACGTTTACAGGATAAAATTGACGATGCATTTCCTGAAATTACATTACCTCTACTTCAACGGCTTGACTCCCAAGCTATAAAAGGACTTCCATCAACGGCTATTGTACAAATTGACCAAAATGAATCGATTCCATTCCCTGTAGAGATAAATAAAAAACATCTTGTGTTAGGTAATAATGGGGCTCGCTTTAGTTTTTGTCATGATATCATCGTAACCCCCTATAGCTTTCTTAATAGAAAAATTATTCAGCACCCAAATCGCTCTTGTATTTCACTTGAAGTACTGTATCGGGGAGAAACTAAATTTAACTCAACAAGCTCTCTCGATATCTTTTTAGGTCCCAATAAGGAAACTGCTGAAACCTTACTTCTCGCGTTTAGCCAGTATTTTGAAAAAATTGAAGTTATACACCATAACACTCGTTATGAGGGTGACCCTCTCAACTACGCTTTCGAGCCTAAGATCGGAAAATCTTATAAAATTTTCCCACAAGAAAATGAATCTCTAAGTGCTCCACAGCAGCTATTGGAAGGCCTTTATTTGCCTCATGTCCATCATTTTATTGAGCTGGATATTCCCCAAATTGTCCCTGAATTAGATTGGGAGCAGGAACGGAATTTTACGGTTAATATCTATTTCAATCAGCAAATTTCTTTAACACAAGAAGAATGTGAAAATAGCTTTTATTTAAATTGTGCTCCTACAATGGATACCGAAGCACAACACACCCTGTTAATTGACTTTAAAGAAAATAAGTCAAGTTATTTACTTCCTATTCCAAACCATCATTACTTGGCTGACCTTTTTGAAATTCAACTTTCACTTGAACCCCATGAACAAGCAAGAGGTATATACTGTCATTTTTATCCTACAACAGAATTAACGGCATCTTCACGCCTTATGCCTCAGTACCAAAAAACCCTTTTCTACTCCTTGACAACGGAAAAAAATATTACAGGACATACTCTTTATTATTTAAACTTTTTTGATAATAAAGGTGCTCCTATGGTAACACCACCCAGTTTACATTTTTCATGTGTCTATATAGGTTTTGAACGCGACCAAAAAAATGAAATCGGCTTATTAAACCAACACAGTGAAAAAATGCCTGACGGAATTAAAACGGGAAATATCACATTATTGTCACCTTGCTATCCCCCTATCGTCAATAATCATCATTTTTGGCAATTACTATCCCATTACAGTGCAAATGCCTCAATGCTTATGTCACTAGAAACAATAAAACATATGATTGCCGATTATATTCTCTATCGAGATACAGATAGGCAAGTGACGCGAAGATGTGAGCGATTATTGGCAGGGCTCATTGAACTAAAAACACATTTATATGACAGTATATTAAAAGGTAAACCCTACAGATGTTTATCTTTATCTTTATTACTTGATAACACTCAATATGAAAATCAAGGTGAAGCCTTTGTATTTACCACTCACCTCTATCACTTTTTCCCATTTTGCTTATCAGAAAATATGTTATTAGAAATGTCAGTGACACTGAATGATGAAAAAAAGACAACTTGGCATTTATCACCCTCCCCACTAAAGGGGCATAAGTCAATGATTTAACATTTAATATTAACAAGGTACCTCATGTTTTACTAATATTGTTAATAAGTAGTTAGGAAACTAGACATTAATTTCTGGCTCAGTAAGATCTGCTAAAATAGGAGGGTGTACATTACCCTCACTGCCAGGTTGGATTGTTTGGTGATTATAACGGCATTGCTTCCACTGCCGAAATTCAGAAGGGCGAAAAGGTCTGCGTTTTGCTCTCCTTTTCAAAAACCAATAGGCAGCTTTGGTATTACGGCGTGGTAAAAGGTAAAATTCAATGATGTCCCCCCTGACTATCGACAGCTCGGTAAAGGTACGTCCATTTCACATTCACTTTGATATAAGTTTCGTCGAAATGTCAATTGTTGAGGTCGCAGGGATTACACCAATACCAACGTACCGCCCATAGAATGATAATGCCAGTGAAATGACGTCCTTTTAAGTGCAATCAAAAGTGAAATTTCCGTAGCGGGCTGATTAGCTTAGTATAATAGGTCATTCAAACTTTGAAACAGTACCTGCAATCATGTATCCCTACTCATTTGTTCAAAAAATAGAGCTGCCTCGTTAGCTGTGTCACTCAGAACCTCGGCTGACGTTTAGTCTTAAAGACCAAGCTTATTTTTTAACACTTCATACGGTGTTTTACCAGCATGAGCTGAGTGGGGGCGATGACAATTATAAAATGCCTCCCATTCA
>NZ_JBKQGZ010000036.1:0-24719 GCF_050487165.1 Providencia sp. Me31A | reverse complement strand
CCACTTTCGGCAACATTTCACCCGACGCTAACGCGTTATACAGCAGCGGAACGGCTTTGTTTAACGCCACAGTAAAACGGAATGGTTTATGCGCACGTTGGCCGGAAGGCTGACCAGATTGTGGGTCTGTCGGCACAGTCACGACGTGAGAGAATTGTTGGACTAACATTTGGTCTTCATGACCTTGCACATAGATATTACCGACAGAATCTGCGGTAAATGCACCTGCAGTGATGTTACCTTGAGTTTTGCCTTGAATAGCAATATAACATGGAGTTGGCATAGCGATATCCTTTATCCAGAATGACAAGTTGAGTTAAGTCGAAATAATTATCGATTAATTTCCGTCATCTCAGCCAGTGCGCACGGTAAGATTTGCGTTAAGGATAATAAAAGCTTATCAATGGACTGTAAATACACGTACCAGTCACGCATCTCTCTAGGATAAGTGACTTAGCGTAAACTGGTTGAAATAACGATATATTAAACCAATGATAATGCATAAAATGAGTTAAATAAGAATAATTATCGAGCAAAAAATACACCAAATAGCGATAAGCCCAGTAAGTTCTAATGTACATAGAAATAAACTATGTAACGAATTATTTCACATGCGGAATTTTACATAACTAGTTGATTTTAAATTACTAATGTCATGTTGCTACCCAGTTTTCACTTTCAGTGAAATTATGACTGAAAATCGGTAGTGTATTTATCTGTCATTTTTCAATTAATAGTCATTAATTTTATTTTTATATAGAAAATAACCTTTATCGCTAGATTGATAATGAGAGTGCGTTTCGGCTTGTTGCAAATAATAAATTACGTATTTTTTGCTCAAGGCCAATGGCGCCCTTCACGTTAAAACCGTCTCCACATTGAATAAGCGATTTATCAAGGCAGATCGCTCCCGTACACGAAACTCAGGTTCATCACGACGTAATCATTCATAAAATTGCCCCTTATTCAGTTTTCGCAAAGTTTCAAATCCTTGGATTGTCGACCATGCCCGTTTAGCGATTTTGAAACTGCCTGTGGCAACAATTAACTTTTTAATCGGTGCATGATCGGATTCTATTCGATTATTGAGGGTTTTAATTTGCCATTGCTGTGCCTACTCGCGGAGCTTGCCTTCTTTTATTAAACGGGCTACCGCATAACCATAAGCCGCATGCTTATCGGTGTTTAATGTTTTTGGCTGCCGCTCAGCGGGATAAGGTTTTAATACCCGTTTGAGAAATTCATAAGCAGCATGACGATTGCGGTTGGGGGAAAAATAAATATCCAGCGTCACCCCATACTTATCAATTGCACGATAAAGGTAAAACCATTTCCCGTTCACTTTGACGTAAGTTTCATTGAGTAGCCAAGCAGAAAAAGCTCGAATACATTGATATTTTTTGAGTTTTTATGGAGTACCGGCGCGTATTCAATAAATCAACGACAAATCGTCGAGCGATGAACTGAAATGCCGCGTTCGGCCAGCATATCACTGACGATGGCATAACTTAGCGGTGTGGAGCTATACAAACGTAAACACCAAAGGATAATCGTGGGGGCAAAATGCTTCCATTTGAACTCATTTGGTGGCATGATTTTTCCTAAAAAGGCAATTAATAAGCTTAGTGTTGTTCACTTAGGCAATTTTTGTAACAAGCCCTTACAAACCGCTATGCCAACGTTTTTATCGGATACCTCTAATATTTCAGCGCTCACCTTGTGTATCAACCAATAAACGCTGATTAATATATTCAATCGTTTCATCTACCGTCATAATTTTATTCACCACATTCGTAATTCCTTGCCCAATAATCACTTCCGCTTGACGTAAATTAAATAGCTTACCGTTCGGAATTGAAGACTCACGTATCCCCCGATTTATCTCTTGATAAGCAAGTGGCATCCATGGGTAGCGATAGCAAATTTCTTGATTGTGGCTAAAATCTTGATGATTACTGTTGCCCCCTAACAAAATAAGGTGATCCATCACGATTGGTGAATAAAGCCAGCGATAAAATTGCTCTGCATAATGCGCTTTTTGGCTATAACGGGAAACACCTAATGCTCCACCACCTAATTGAGGAAGCCCTCCAGGAACAGGGGCAAAACCAATTTTAGGGAAGATGCCACTGTGAGCAACATCATTGAATAAATTCATGTAGGCAATCAACATGGCAAGCTCACCTTGTTCAAATTGCCTGACCGATTCACTCCACCATTTATCATAAATATTCTCAGAAATTGAAACTTGGTGCAGGTATTCACTTAGCACTTTGCTCGCTAACGGCATTTCTAGTCTAGGAATATTATCATTGCCGATTAACCGCCCACCTTCTGCGTAATATCGTAGTAAATATTCAGTCGCAATAAGCCCCGCACTACCTAATGTTGTTGATGCCCCAACTGGTCGAGACAGTTGCCCTTCTTCATGCTGTTCTGTAAAGAATTGAGTTACTTGATCATATTCGTTGAAATTAGCCGGCACAGTTAATTCATTGCCCGTTTTCTCGTAATACATTCGCTTTAAAATAGGGTCTTCAAATAAATCTTTTCGGTAAAACAACAACTGCGCACTCGCATCAAATGGCATTGCATATGCGGTGCCATTTACTAAACTGAATTTTTGCTGCGTCGGCAACGAGAAGTTACTGAGTAAATCAGTCAGCCCATTTCCGACTTGATCTAGTGGCTGTAGGATACGTTCTGCAAACCAAGGAAAGCACGCCATATCGATACGTAATAAATCATAATAAGGATGTAAATGTAACTGCCCTAATATTTGATAAACTTCATCGTAGGGATAAATAGCTAAATTAACTTTTATGCCTGTTTGGCGATAAAAATGTGGCAGTAATTTTTTTAGTGCATTTGTTGAAGGGCTAGGCAAAATAAGCAAGTTCAAGCTTGGGTCTGATTTATTTTCCGTATTTATTGCTGGTATTGCTGTATAAAGATTGCCACTTTGATTGCGAACATAAACCGTATTAGCACCCACCATTTTGCTTGTGTGGTTCTCCTCTTTCATGAGTTCATCAACCACTTCTAATCCTAGCTGTGCATAATTCATCGCGAAGCAATGCAAACCTTTTAATATTGGAGGGATATTGCCACTTAAAGCGAATATTGCAGGGCAATCATTCTCGCTACCAAAAAAACTTGCTTGGGTTAAATAACTCGCTTTTTCAATGTCTTCTGCAACAAATAAATCTGGCGCTTGTTCGTCTGAAAAGAAATCAAATGCTGCTTTATAAGATTCATCATTAGATGCACGAATAACCATGTATTTTTTATGTGGGGCATATTGATTAAGACTATTTTGCAATTCGCTGATAAACGTTGATCTTTCTAAATCACCATGATCATCACTAAAAATACCAACCAATTGACTTCGGCTTGTAGCAATTTGTTGGCAAATAGCATTAGCCGCTTGAGAATAATCTAAGGTCAAAAAGTGCTGGGCATTCTTTGGCTGACGATAAATAAAAATAACTTGGGAAGCGGCTAATTTTAATGTATTAAAATAGATTGTCGCATCTTGCAAACAAGTGACCGCCACCACTTGCTTATAGCCACCTGCCGCAATTTTTTGTAATACATCTAGCTCTGTTGTTTCAAGATCGTCCGTTAAAAATAGGTCATAAGCCATTTCCGGATACTGAGCGATAGATTGTCTAAATGAATTAAAAAATATTGCATATTTATCAGAAACTAACTGTGGCAACAGTATCGCTACTTTATGATTTTTGTTGGTTCTTAATAATTGAGCTTGTGTATTTAATTGATATCCCATTTCCTTAGCGGCTTTATAGACAGCTTCAATTTTTTCCACACTCACATTTCCACGTTTATTCAAAACATTAGAAACAGTTCCATGAGAAACACCCGCTAATTTTGCAATATCTTTAATTGTCGCCATTTGCCTTTTTCACCTTCATCACCCACTACCAATAGCATACCTGAATTATTTATCACGACTACCGGTAATTTATTTGAACGTCCCATAAAATTAAGCCTATAAAACAAACTAAATGAATAATATTTATTTATTTGTCCACCTTAAAAAACCAATATAATTATCACATAAAAATCAAAAACTTAATAAATTTTATTTGAATAAGATCACTGATCTTAACAGCATTTATTGGCAATAAAAGCCCTTGGGCTTATTATTGGAACGTTCAAATTAATTTATTTTAGCTTGAATACCAACACCAGGGATCAAAAACCAAAATAAAACAATAAAATATAGGTAGATATTATGAAACTTCACTTTTTAGGCACCGCAGCCTCGGAAGGTATACCCAACCCATTCTGCCGTTGTGAACACTGTCAGAAAGCCAGAGAGCTCGGTGGAAAAGAAATTAGAACCCACTCCTCCGCTATTGTGGACGATCTTATGTTGATCGATGTTTCCCCTACATTTAGCTATCAATTGATGCGTGATGGGATGGATGCGACCAAATTTGAAAGTTTGCTGTTTACTCACACCCATCCTGATCATTTTAATGTTGGAGATCTGTTTAGCCGAATGGAAGGCTATGGCTTTGAAATTTATCATCCCCTCCATATTTTCGGTAATGACCGCGCCATTAACGGTTGTCTTGAAGTTCTACCTGGCTACAGCAAAGAACGTTTCGACTTCCACTGTTTAATTCCTTTTGTCACAGTAGAGAGAAACGGTTACAAAATTACGCCATTACTAGCAAACCACGCGAAATGGGAACTTTGCTACGTCTATCACATTGAAAAAGATGGCAAAGCAATTTTCTATGGGCATGACTCAGGATGGTTTCCTGAATTAACTTGGCAGTGGTTAGAAAATAAACTACTGGATATTGTCGTATTAGAATGTACTTATGGATTAAATGGGAAAAATCGTACAGATAACCACATGAGTTTAGAAACAGTATTTGCTACTAAAGAAAAACTGCAACAGCAGGGCTGCCTGCATTCAAATACACAAATCGCCGTTTCACATATTTCCCACAGTGGTAAATTGCTTCACAAAGAATTAGAAGCGGTTTGTGCGCCTTATAATATCCGTGTTGCATATGACGGATTAACGTTAGAAGCAAATTAACAGGAAAACGACTCATGGATATGAAAATAACCTCTCGCTTACTGATTATGATGTTTGTGCAATATTTTATGCAGGGCGCATGGAATATGACCATGGGGCTCGTATTGAGTACCTATGGCATGGCAAACATTATTGGTAATGCTTATGCTTTATTAGGTATCGCCACTATCATTTCCCCTTTATTCATTGGTATGGTTGCTGACCGTTTTTTTGCATCGCAAAAGGTAATGGGAACGCTGCATTTAATTAATGCGGCGGTTATTCTCTGTGTGCCACAATTTATTGAGGCGCAAAATAGTGGTATGACCCTATTTATGATTTTCATCATCGGCCTACTGTTTTATCCAACCACAGCACTTTCTAACAGTATTAGTTTCTCCCATATTAATGGTGTGAAATATTTCCCGATAATTCGCGTATTCGGTACGTTTGGTTTCATGGCTATCGGGTTTATTTTAGGGGAAATGGGCTTCTCAGGTAGCACTATGACATGGTATATCGCTTCTGCGGTTGCGGTATTATTAGGCTTCTACTGCTTTACCCTGCCAAATACACCACCAAAAGCAAAAGGCAAACCATTTTCTACCCGAGATATCCTATGTTTAGATGCACTTTCATTATTTAAAGACCGCTACTTCGCCATTTTAATGTTTAGCATCTTTGTATTAATGATCCCGAAAACAGCTTATTCTGCATATATTCCCGTGTTTATTAAAACACTTGGGTTCGATAATGCTGCATCTATTATGCAAATTGGTATCGCGTGTGAAGTTTTATTCATGTTTGTGCTGTCCTTCTTCTTAATGAAATTTGGTTTCAAAATTACCTTACTCCTTGGAGCGATAAGTTGGATTATTCGCTCAATGCTATTCTCTTATGCTGCAGTAGATTCCGGTTTCTATTTCATTATTTTCGGACTGATGCTTCAAGGATTATGCTGGGACTTTTTCTTTACTGCGGGTGATATCTATGTTGACCGCAAAGCGAAACCGGAAATTCGTGCACAAGCTCAAGGCTTACGTTTTATTGTCTCTAATGGTTTCGGCTTATTATTTGCTTCGACAATCTGTGGCGAAATATTTAATTCAACTGTTACAGAAACAGGCAGTGCTTCATTACCACAATGGCAAACATTCTGGCATTACCCAGCCATTGTCGCAGCTGTTGTCACTGTTTTCTTTATCTTCTTCTTTAAAGACGACGTGTCTAAAAAGAAAAATGTGGAAGCCCAAAAAGCAGTCAATAGCGTTGCAGAACAGTAAAAATTAAGAAAGGGGTAAGGTCAGGAGCAAACCATGGATTTATTTATACAGTTTGTCGATACCATTGGCCCTTTATCACTATCAAGTATTGCTAAACTACTGGCCGCCTTTGTATTAGGCGGCTTAATTGGCTTAGAACGTGAATCAAAGGGAAAACCTGTTGGTTTTAAAACTTGTGTTATTATCTCCGTTGCCAGCTGTTTATTAACCATCGTTTCAATTCAATCAGCGGAGTATTACGCCAATATCTCTGACAATATACGTAGCGACCCGATGAGATTAGCTGCACAAATAATTAGTGGAGTGGGATTTCTAGGTGCTGGTGTTATATTACATCGGCGTGATGATGCTATTTCGGGTCTAACAACTGCCGCTATCGTATGGGCTTCAGCAGGTGTTGGAATTGCCTGTGGCTCTGGGTTTTACTGGCATGCAGTCATCGTTACAATACTTTTTTTCTTAGCGATACAACTCAGTCCCCAAGTCGCATTATTTCAGATGAAAAACCCAAAATTAGGAAAAATTAAAGTTCGGATGCTATTTACTCATGAAAAAGGCGTACCTTTACTTATTGAGTATCTAAAAAGCCATAAAGATGTAATTGAGAATCTCACTATCAGAGATATCAAAAAAGAACGCGTTGAGGTGAATTTAAAGCTGTTGGTACGCCAAAAAATTACCTTACCTGAGTTTTATTGTTCCTTAAAGCAATTAGAATATGTTCATTCTGTATCTCTAGATCATTAATATTATAACTTATGCATCAACTCAAGAGCTTTAAATAACCCGCTAACACGATGAAGAATACCGATTTCCGGGATACCGCCATAATCTTACACGAGTATGTTAGGATTACGGTGTAGACCCGTCAGCAATGATGGGTCTTTTATTTATTCTCAATAATGAGTTTGTAAATAAATGTAAATGCAAACTTGAAATTCTAGCTAGAGACACTATATAAGTAATGCACCAAGATAAAATATCATTCTACGCTAAGTGCATAATGAATGGTGTATGAGTAGTATGTGTTTAATTTGGTATATAAAATATTGAAGGAGAAATTATGTCTAACATTAGATCTTTTTCATTATTCCCAACATTATCGGATAGCTTACTTTCTAATAGATTTGACCAAATGGATCGTTTGTTTAGTCAACTTACAGGTAATAGACCTTTAACTTCAGAGCATCCGTACAATTTAAAGCAAATAGATGAAACAAACTATCAATTAACTATTAGTGTTCCAGGCTATAAGGAAGATGATTTAAACGTATCCCTAAAAGGTGGGAAACTGTATGTTCAAGGTGAGCAATCAACTGAATTAATTAATGACTCTGAGAAGTGGGTTCATAAAGGAATCACTCAAAATAAATTTTCACTCGAATTTAATCTCGGTAAGAATGTGAAAATTGAAAGTGCTGAGTTATCTAGTGGCTTACTAACGTTGGACATTGAATATGAAATCCCAGATGAAGAAAAACCCCAAGTTATAGCCATTGAAAATAAAGATATAAAATCATAGCGTTATTATTTAGGACCCGTCAATAATGGCGGGTCTTTTTGTTAAGAGATAGCTCTTGTCATGAATAAAACATTTAATATTGTTATCACTTTATTTTACTAAATACTCATTTTGTGCTAAGGCTAACTTTTCAATGAAGCTAAACTAAGGCGATTAGTTGTTAAGGCCTATTTAAAACCGGATAGTATAATCAATGTAGGAATACTCGTTATAGACAGTCTTGGGAGGCTCGTAATAAACAACAAGCCGACCTGTTATGGAATAAGTTTGTACACCAAATGCGATTAAAAAATAAAAACAAACGTTCTTATCTCTACTATACTTAACTTACAATATTCAATTTATGAGGCGAGTATAAATAATGATTGATTTATTTAAATTAACAAAAAAAAGTTCTAGACATATAGGCATATCAATATATGTTGGGATTATAGCGGGTATTTTTTCTGCTCTAGTTAAATCTGGTTTTGAAGGCCTAATTCCCCCAAGAACGCTTGAAACAACTCCACCGCCTATTGTGTTGTTAGAAAAACTTGGGCTGAATATAGATACTATGACTTATCATTGGATGGGATATAGCATTAATTGGGGAGGGAATGGTGTTCATATCTTATTTTCGATAGCTATCGCAGTTATATATTGTGTTATCGCTGAGTATTTGCCTAAAGTTAAATTATTACATGGTATTTGTTTTGGTATCGGTGTTTCTGTTTTTGCTCATGGCTTAGTTGTACCATTATTAGGATTGTCTGGCTGGCTTTGGACTGCTGGCTACCAAGCACTAATTTCTGAGTTTGTTGGAACCGCTTTTTGGATCTGGTCTATTGAAGCGATTAGACAAAACTTGCGTTATTGTTTAACCAAAGAAAAAGACGCTGAGTAGAGCGTGATGTTCACTTGTAACCATTAATACGTTTACAATAAAATTAAACAGTTCATCTGAGCTAGATCAGTTATCCATAAAAGATCGCTTAAGCGGTCTTTTTTATGGTTAAACAAATATAAGAATAATATCTATCTGTTTCACGTGCTCCGTTAAATGATTAAGTGCTAAGTGTGCTGTTTAATATGCACAAAAAAGATTATCTCTATAGCTGACTCATGATTAAAAATATTCGTAGAAAGTAATTTATAGGACAAAAAAATAGTAATACGATGTTTTTTTTCCTAGTTTTATTAGCTCTACACTAAGGGGGCTAAAATTAAAAAAAGAATACTACCTAGCGGCGCGAAGGTTAATACAATTTTCACTATTTTTCTCAAAAAAACCACTATCACATTTCTCTTTCACATACCTATATGTAGTATTATCGTATTTGATTTGGCTAACAGTGAATGTATTTGATTTTTCTATATTTTCATTGAAATAACTCAAGATTAGCCAAGATGCACCTAAAAAAACAAACAATCCAATAGATGTATATTTTAGCTTATTACTCATAAAAAACTCCTTTTAAATGTTAGTAACAACAAAGCGAAAACATATTTTTTAAAATCTTTATACGCTGTTTTAATCCTGAATCAATAAGATATTATCCCATCGTGGAAGAAAAAACGCACAAAAGTCATCAATATCAGTGTATTTTTTTCTATAGTAATCACGGTCTAGATTAATAAGGGCACTTTTTCGCCCTTATTACGGATTAATGAAAAGAGTTCAGCAGTTAATTATTGCTGATATTAATTTTTAATGCTGCCGCAATAGCGAGTGGTGAAAAGGTGATACTGGCTGCGAATAAAGCCGCTAAAATAGCAAAATAACCATCTAATGGCATTTTAAAACTGTGGGCTTCCATCGTGCCCGTTGCATAAATCAGTACGGGGATATAAAGCGGAAGAACCAGTAAACTCACCAAAACCCCGCCTTTTTTCAGAGAAACCGTTAGCGCCGCACCGATAGCACCAATAAAGCTCAGCACAGGAGTTCCTAACAACAACGTACCTGCCAGTACCAATAGCGTATCTGCGCTGAAAGAGAGCATTAATGCCGCAACGGGTGATAACAAAATCAATGGCAACCCAGTAACTAACCAGTGAGCTATGACTTTGGCAAAAACAGTAATGAATAAGGGATGAGGTGCCAAAAGCAATTGCTCAAGGGAGCCATCAAGGTAATCATCCTTAAATAAGCGCTCTAGGGATAACAAAGAGGACAAAATAGCAGCGACCCAAAATACACCAACAGAGATACGAGCTAATAACTGAGGCTCAGGCCCAATACTTAATGGGAAGAGCGTAATGACAATTAAAAAAAACCATAACGGATTGACTAGCTCTGAAAAGCTACGAAATGCAATTTTAAGCTCTCGCCTAATTAGTAACCAAAACATGATTCAACCCCACCTGTCAGTTTTAAGGAACCAAATTGCCCTGACATTGCTTGGTGAGAGGTAAATAAAATAATACCTCCCTGTTTTGCATGTTGATGAAAACGCTCCGTTAAGCGCTCGACACCTGCCACGTCAATCGCGGTAAACGGCTCATCTAAAATCCACAATGGCGCCTCACTTAGCCATAATCTCGCTAAGTTCACCCGGCGTTGTTGCCCCGCTGAAAGTTGGCTGACAGGAATATCCTCATAACCGATTAGGGAAACTTCCTCTAAGGCTGACCAAATTCGCTCACCTTCCCCCTCTTTGTGATGCATCTGGAAATAAAATTTCAGATTTTCATAAGGGGTTAATAGGGATTTAACAGCGGACTTGTGTCCTAAATAGAGAAGATGGCGAGTAAAATCTTCTTTAAGTTTATCAATCGGTTGGTTATTCCAACAGACGACGCCTTCATCGGGTTTTAATAACCCTGCCATCATTCGTAATAATGTCGTTTTGCCTGCACCATTAGGCCCCTCAACTTGTAAGATCTCACTAGGCTGAACGGTAAAATTTAGCTGGTGAAATAGAACCCTATTTTGCCGAAGGCAACTCACATCTTGAGCACTTAACATGCAGCACAATTCCTGTTGTTTTTGTCTTTAGATTAGCTTTTTGCAACTTTGTTCAACAGCATATCACTAATAGAATCACTCGATATTGCTTCACCGCAAAGCACTTGCATCAAAACTTCAGAGCCAAGGCTAGATAATGAAAACAGCATATCGGGTTTCAATAAGCGCACTTTATCCATATTATTTTCTTGGTTAATTAACACCACAGTTTTTACCGAACTACCTTCTCCCGCTTGCTCTTTCACTCCCAATAAAGCAAAAGTACTGAGCGAATCGCTATCTGTCATCACCAATACACATTTCGCATGTTTAACATTAGCAGCAGCAAGTAATTCGGAACTGGTGGGGTCACCCGTCACAATATTATCTTTTTCAGGATAATGGCTACGATGGTTTTCTTGGCAAATCACTGCCACTGGCAGCTCTCGTTTTTCCAGTCCTTGATAAACATTGACGGCCATTGGAGTACTACCAATCACCACATAATGATTTTTCATATAAGAAAACCTCTTACGTACGATTTCTTTCGTACCTTTAGCTAATACCCCAACAACATAAACCACTGAAGTGGTAAAAATTGTAATTCCTAAAATAATCACAGTCACTGTGAATACACGGGCATCCACAGTAATCGGTACAATGTCACCAAATCCGACCGTTGTCATGCAAACTAAAGCAAAATAAAAGGCCGTTGTACCGTCTTTAACCACGGGCGAAAATTCATCACCAATATATAAAGTACCAAAAATGGAATACAGCAATAATGCAGTAATACAGGTGATTGCCACAAATCCCGCACTGGTTAAGCTATGGTGATGATATAACTTCCAAAAAACACACAATGCTATCAACAAAGCGAAAGAGAAATAGCCTTGATGAATATTTTCTTGTGCAAGCTTTAAATCAACAAATGAAATCACCCCCAGTAATAACAGTGAGAAACTCCAAGCAATTCTTGCGCCATTAACCATAAATAAAGAAAGAAAAATTAAAGAAACTCCCAACAAAAAACGAGGAATATCAAGTAATTTCATAAAACCTAAAGATTTTAGCCATTGTGTGAAACCTGATTCGCGCCAATCAATATAATCGGTGTACGCACTCAAGACAGGTTTTAAAATCATGGCACCATCAATAATAATCAGCAATGAAAGCAGCACCCTGATTGATAGAGGTGATTTCAAAAAAGCCACAAATGAGTTATCTAACATGTATTGCTCTCACCCTTCATTGGTGCAATCGTTAAATTTTTTTATATACCATAAATATATCAAAGGATAGTACCAATGACATAAAGACGATAACAAATGCTTATTGGCCATTCTACCAATACCTAGCAAAACATCGTCTACCATTAAATATCACAATAGTGACCCAATTCAAAACGATCAATATAGTCTTTAAAAGACATTAACAAACAAATAGTTATATGATTACTGAGGCAAACATTACTTATATGTAATATATTTGGGAACTTAAACTACGTCTTTATATCTAAAAATCGATTTCTCAATTATTTTTCAACGTGACTTAGCGATAACAGAAAATAAGAGTTAAAAAACTATGGTTAACACTACACGCTCGGATAGATTTAGCTGGCTTTCTTTGCTTTGGCTATTAATCTACTTTTGGTATTTCTCATCATTATTACAGCTTTATGTGGTTATCACTGGGCAAAGCAACTCAATTGGGCTAAGAGACTCATTGCTTTATAGCTCCCTTTGGTTAATCCCTGCATTTTTATTTCCGAAAAAAATTAAACTAGTCGCAGGACTGATTGGTATCATCCTGTGGCTATCTTCTGTGGTTGCACTCGCTTATTTTGTCGTTTATGGGCACCAAATATCGCAAAGCGTTATGTTTGTGATGTTTGAAACAAACACCAATGAAGCGGGGGAGTTTCTTAAGCAATACTTTAGTTTCAAAGTATTAGGTGTGATTATCGCCTATACATTAGTCGCTATCTTCCTATGGACTCGACTAAAACCCGTTGTGCTACCTAAACCTGGCCGAGTAGGTATTTCCTTACTTATTTTAATTATTCTGTTTGGCGTACCTTACTACAATAAAGGCATCAAACAAGATAGGCCACTTGCTAACGTTGCCTCTTATGTAAACAGTAAACTCGCTTATGCAGCACCGTGGCAATTTGTAAGTGGTTACTTTCTATATAAAAACCAGTTGGCTAATATGGAAGAGCTTATTCACGATAATAGCAAAATTCCACCGTTAGAAAACTTTGTCGACGCAAATGGCAATACACCTCGCACATTCGTGTTGGTTATTGGTGAATCCACTAGTCGAGACAGGATGAGTCTGTATGGCTATAAACGCCCTACTACTCCTGAATTAGATGAGCTAGCGAAAGATTACCCGAACAATCTGTCAGTGTTTAATGATGTCGTAACATCACGTCCTTACACCATCGAAGCACTACAGCAAATTTTGACATTTGCGACACAAACTGAGCCTGAACTGTTTAATTCTCGCCCTTCTATCATGAATATGATGAAGCAAGCGGGCTTTAAAACATTTTGGATCACTAATCAGCAGACAATGACTGAACGCAATACCTTATTAACCGCATTCTCTCGCCAAACAGATAAGCAATATTATCTTAATAATGATATGGCTCAGAGCTCACGGATTTATGACGATGTGGTCTTTGCCCCTTTCAAAGAAGCGCTTGCTGATCCTGCTGAGAAGAAATTCATCGTCGTTCATCTATTAGGAACTCATATGCGTTATGAATTCCGCTACCCTGAAGATAAAGCCGTCTTTAAAGATAAGGATAGCATCGTTCCGGAAAATCTAGATGACGATCAAGTAAAGGATTACAATGCTTATGATAATGCCCAACATTATAATGATTATATTGTTTCGTCATTAATCAAAGATTTTGATTCTTCGAAAGAAAATGGCTTTTTGATCTTTTTCTCTGACCACGGGGAAGATGTCTACGACACGCCTCCACATGACATGTTAGGACGCAGTGAAGGTAAGCCTAGTAAGATTATTTATAATGTTCCTTTCTTGGTCTGGCAGTCGCCAGAGTGGTTGGCTACACATCAATTTGATTTAAATAATAAAACATCTCGTCCATTCAGTAACATGGACTTCATCTATGCTTGGTCTGACCTCGCAGGTCTAAACTACACTGGATTCGAGCCTGAAAAGAGCTTGTTTAACGATACATTTAAACCTCAGCCACGCTACATTGGCGACCCTGAAAATAAATCCTCACTGATGCTATATGATGATTTGAAAAAATAATTAAGTCTCTGTCGGTGATATGCTTCTTGCATTTCACCGACCTATTCATTTAAGCAATAACTTTCAGATGCTGCGTACCTTTGCGGTTTATTTTACCATCTTGCAAAATAAACGTGACTTCACCACGCCAAAATTCAGCTAAGAAAATATCGTTTATTGATTTAATACCTTGTAATTCAATTTGCTGCATTAGCCAAGCTTCATCTCTTTCGATGGATTCTAATTCGCAAACTCTAATCACACCGTCTTTAATCAAAATAACAGACGGCATATTTTTTTCATCACAAATAATTGTTAACTGCCCGTCAGGCTCTATTTGTGCATAATAAATTTCTTGAAAAGAATGAATGCCTTGTGCATGTATTCGAGATGAAATATTGATGAGATCGATCTTATTGGCTTTTTCTAAAATGTTTTCCATTATAAATTGGCCTTTTTTAATAATGGGTATAGGGTTACCAATCGCCACATTACGAAAAAAATTAAATTTTTTGGTTAAAAAGTTTAAAAAACTAATAAATAAAACACCAATAATTAAAATAATAACATACTGATACAATGGGATAGTATCGCTATATATCACCCCACCAATAATGCCCCCTAAGACAAAGTTCCCTATAAAATCAATTGGCGTCATTTGAGAAAGCTGCGTTTTCCCTGACAAATTCATGTGAGTGATAACTATGGCAAAACCAATAATAAACTTTAAAATAATAAGCAAATAATAGTATGTCATATTGCTACCCTTTAATTATCTCATCAAAACGCTATTTTTATGATTGTACAGCAATGAATGCCAATCAGTTTAGCCTATTTATAGATATTCATAATGCCATGTTATCGTTAGCTATGAAAAATAATTACATTCAATACAACGGGAAGCATCTCCCCCTGTAGAACCTCAATCTTTCAAAAATTTTCCTATTTATTTTATAACAAGCTTATTCTCAACTATATTTAGAGATGAGCATGAATCACAATAGAGCTAATTTATTTAAAACTCGTTTTTATCTACCAACGCTAAGGACATGTTTATGAATAAGAAAATTATCGCTTCATTATTTTTTATTGGCCTTTTTACTGTCATAACTGGCTGTGATGACTCATCCAAATCGAGTGATACGGTAAAACAAGCGGAAGAAAAAGCGCAGCAACTCAAAGCAGACGGTGAACAAAAAGCTAACGAGCTTGCTGACGATACCCAAAATAAAGCCAACGAATTGAAACAAAGCGCCTCAGAACTTGGGCAAGACGTCAAAACTGACACCATCAATAAAGCCGATGAAATTGCCACCGATGTAAAAGATAAAACGGAATCGCTTAAAGCTGAGAACGATGCGAAAACCGATAAGAATTAGTGTTGAAAAAAGAGCGATGGCTACCAGAAAAAATCCCTTAATCAACAAAGTTCTTTCTGTGGCCTTGCGTTAATTCGAAACCTTAAATGCAGGTTTCTCACACCTGCATTTTCTCTTTTCATTTTTCGTAACAATAAAAACACTAAAACCTTCCTTACTTCGCGGTTTCATCGTTATATAGTGATTATTCTTTCATTCTATGAATTCTATATCGGGGTTTCCCATGCAAATTAAATATAGTCTTGGACATGCTATCCCAGAGCTCGTTATCGATGCATTTGACCTACGCCAACAAGTCTTTACTCACGAACAAGGTTTCCCTGCTGACATCGATGTTGATGAGTATGACAATAGTGCCTTACATGTCGTGCTATACCTAAATGAACACCCAGTTGCAGTATTGCGCTGCCTTCTATTTAAAGATACAGGGCTAGTCAAAGTCGGCCGTGTCGCGGTACAAAAGCGTCATCGTGGGAAGGGGTTAGGTCGTGAGCTAATGAAGTTTGTCGAACAATATGCGCAGCAACACCATTTCAAAACGATCGGCCTTTCCGCACAACATACCGCCATCGAGTTTTATCGCACATTAGGATACCAAACAGTAGGAGAAATGTACGATGAAGATGGAATGGATCACATCTATATGACACTTGCCATTGAGCAATAATTGCCCTTGAATTTAGTTTCCCCGCCTCTATATTGGTATCAGGTCAATATTTAATCATATCGGTATCAGGTCAATATTTAATCAGGCAAGGGGTAACTTATGGCGAATGGATGGGCAAATGAAAATGCCGTTCAAGAACAAATCGATGCCACACTTGATGACGGGATAGCTAAAGCACGAAGTCAATTACACACCGGTAACAGTGCTGAATTTTGTGAAGAGTGTGGCGACCCAATCCCAGAGGCTCGTCGTTTAGCGCTACCCGGCGTAAAACTGTGTACAGCTTGTCAAAACGCATTAGACAAAAAACAATCTGCATTTAGTGGCTATAACCGCAGAGGAAGCAAAGATAGCCAATTATGATAATAACTTTATTGTTAAGCAAATTTAGCTATTTTTGCGCTAATAACTTTAACTTTTAACCGCTACAATTAATTTGTCCTAATATCCTATAAATACTGCATTTTTAGTGATTAATAACATGATAATTAACACTATATTTTTTTCATCAATTTAATCTTATTTCTCCCTATTGTTGATCATTTATCCATATCATGGCAGTATGTCCGCCTGTTTTTTTACACTAGAGGAAGACTAAGACTCAAAATTCATCACTATTTTCGGCAGTTTTAGCTGCTATCAACACCACGAATGACGTATATTTATTGTTCTTTCTGCTTAGTTTCCTTAGGAAACCTTTTCGCAATTACCCATTGTTTCATTAAGAAGGACAGCTCGTTGCATACCTTACTGATATTGGTATGCCAAAAATAAAATAAAACAAAAGAAGGTTGTTATGAATCAAATCACGAATGAGTCTGTAAAAATTCGCTCGAAAATTAGTCCACCCGTGTTTTATAGCTCTGCTATCATCATTTTGCTTATTGTGGGCTTTGCCGCTTTAATGCCAAAAGTTGCAGAATCTCATCTAAGTCATCTTCAACAAAACCTATTCAATAATGCAAGTTGGTTCTATATCCTCGCTGTCGCCATTATTCTATTGAGTGTGACTTATCTGGGACTCTCCCGTTATGGGCAAATAAAACTGGGCCCAGACCACGCGCAGCCAAATTTTAGCTATGTCTCCTGGTTTGCCATGCTATTTTCCGCAGGGATGGGAATCGGCTTGATGTTCTTTGGCGTCGCTGAGCCGGTTATGCATTATCTCAACCCGCCTGTAGGCGAAGCTCAAACCGTTGAAGCGGCAAAAGAAGCTATGCGGTTAACCTTTTTCCATTGGGGATTGCATGCATGGGCCATTTACGCCATTGTTGCGTTAATTTTAGCATTTTTTAGTTATCGTCACGGGCTACCTCTAACCCTGCGTTCTGCTCTCTACCCAATTATTGGTGAACGAATTTATGGCCCTATTGGTCATGCTGTTGATATTTTTGCCGTTGTAGGGACGGTATTTGGTGTCGCCACTTCGTTAGGCTTCGGTGTATTGCAGGTCAATGCGGGTTTAAATCACTTATTTGGCTGGCCTGTGAATGAAATGGTACAAGTGGGGTTAATTGTCACTTTTACCGCACTAGCAACGCTCTCTGTGGTCTCTGGGCTAGATAAAGGCATTCGCATTCTATCGGAACTCAACCTCGGTCTCGCCTTCTTGCTATTACTGCTAATAGTCATATTGGGGCCAACCGTTCTGCTATTAAAATCGTTTGTAGAAAATACGGGGGGGTATCTTTCTGAGATTATCACCAAAACCTTTAATTTATACGCCTATGAACCTAAATCAAGCGATTGGTTAGGTGGCTGGACACTACTGTATTGGGGCTGGTGGTTATCATGGTCACCTTTTGTGGGGATGTTTATCGCGCGGATTTCTCGTGGCCGTACTATCCGTGAATTTGTCATGGGCGTGCTATTTGTTCCTGCTGGGTTCACATTGATGTGGATGACATTCTTCGGTAATACCGCCATCGACCTCATTAAAAACCAAGGGGCAGTAAAACTTGCAGAGACAGTGCAATCGGATGTGTCCCTTGCATTATTTGAGTTTCTAAACTACTTCCCGTTCTCTTCTGCGTTATCATTTTTTGCCATGCTGATGGTGGTCGTGTTCTTTGTGACTTCGGCTGACTCAGGGGCGATGGTTGTTGATACGCTGGCCTCTGGAGGGGATTCCAACACACCAATATGGCAGCGTATTTTCTGGGCAGGGCTGATGGGTGTCGTTGCGATCACCATGTTACTGGCTGGTGGCTTGCAAGCCTTGCAAACACTGACAATAGCCAGTGCGTTGCCGTTTGCTATGGTGTTATTAGCCTCCATTTATGGATTATTTAAAGCCTTACGCGTCGATGCTTATAAGCGTGACAGCCAACAATTGGCTACCATTGCGCCAACCGCTAGCCGTAACCCAATTCCGTGGCAACGCCGCTTACGCAATATTGTCTATTTCCCTAAACGCGCTCACGTTAAGCGTTTTATGGAAGAGTCGGTAAAGCCCTCAATGGAAATGGTCTCTGAAGAGCTAGCGAAACAAGGAACGGTTTGTCATATCCATACGGATCGAGATGATAGGATCGGTTTTGAGGTGGATTTAGGCGAAGATATGAACTTTTTCTACGAAGTTCGCCTCCGTTACTATATTCAGCCCTCTTTTGCCTTAGCAGGTATGGGCACAGAAAGTGATGAAGAAAAGAGTGAAGAACAACGTTACTACCGCGCTGAAGTTCACTTAAAAGAAGGCGGCCAAGACTACGATGTGATGGGCTGGGCAAAAGAACAGATCATTCACGATATTCTCGACCAATACGAAAAACATATTCATTTCTTACACTTATTGGGTAAGTAGTCCAAAAAGAGTGAGATTGAATATTAGAGGCTGAAGTTTACACAGTAGTAACCGCCATCTTTACATAAAGATGGCGGTTACTTATGATCCTTTCCTAACTTTTACAATGTTTTATTTTTTCGCTTAATATCTCATAACCTTAGTCATGGTACATGCGAGGGAAATACTCACTAATTTTGTCGTTATCCAATAGCCTATCTTTTGTAAAATCAAGCGTGTCTGAAACAACAATATAATTTCGAAGAGGGGCAGGAATGTCATCTATTGTTAAAAATACAGTCGGAACAATAAAACGATAATAATCCCCCATCTTTGTTTCGCCATCATAACCAACGGGGTAGTTATCACCTTCTGAAGGTAACTCTAAAGCTTCATAACAAAACATTCCCATTTTGGTAGCGAGTGAAGCAATACAATTTTTATTATTTTCAAGTCTAGAATTAAAGCCTTTAATTAACTCATCCTTATCTCTGTATGATTTATAAGAATAGCTTGAATATAAATCGATTGTATAACTACCATTCAAATTTATTTCGTTAGTATATTCTGTTGATTCTCCATCTATATACTCACATAAAAGGTTAACATCATTTTTGCTAATAGATGAGTTAAGTAAAACTATAGGTAGCCAACCATAACCATTACTTAACATCAAGGATAGCAGTCCATTTTTATCTACAGCGACCCAAGTATAATTACAAGCAAAATCGGGTGACCAATTATTATCTAACTGTAATTCCATAGATATCCTTATTATTCTAAAAATACTTTGATACAATTTTTACAAGTAGGTATAAGCGCTTCAGGAGGAACTTCTGATATATCGAATCCATGAGCATCTCTAGGTCTATATGCTTGTGAAATCCTTATGTCAGTTGGTTTAACTCCTTGTCTTATTAGCTGGTCAGCTGCTAATACCTCTCCACATCCCCCAACAATATTATTACAATAAATAGTTTTAGTCCCCACATCAGCTCCCCCCAACTTTTGCTTGAGAAGAGTTCTTGTATCTTTATGAAGCATATTGGCCTCAATTTTATTACCTATGCTACCTTTGACAACAATAGAGCCACTTTATATATCATATGCAGCAACCATCGTTGCTGTATCTCTAGCTTTGTTTTTAGATGAAAATTTATTAATTTCCTCAATAACTTTTTTATTAGCCTCAGTACGTAGCTTCTCTTTTTCTATAATAGGAGCTAATTTTGAGATATTAAGCTTACCGGATGTTAATAACTCTTTTGAGGTGGTTGGTATAGCATTTTTTAATGATTTAACTGCCTCCTCATAATTCACTACGGCTTTATAGCCAACTGCCCACTTCCCCTAAAAAAGACCTAACTAGAAGTCAGGTCTTATGAAAATACGAGCTTATTTTATTTTTTATGATTATCTTTTAATATCAAAGAGATGGGTGCTATTTTTTGTATAAAGGTGATTTCTGCATCTTCTCATTTAGTTCATTATTCCAAAGATTTATAATCCATGTTGTATCTAATCCATTCCATTCAGGAATCTGAGGTAGGTCATGTTCAATAAAATCTTTTATAAGGTTATATGTAATGTTATATTCCTCAAAAGTTAGTTCATCAAAATAAATAGACGAACCAATCCCACAGTTAAAGAATTTAAAAATCTTAGATTTAATTTTCTCATCAAATAATGGTTTTATTAATTTACCAAATAATGATGCTGCCCATGACCCTATGGATACCATATTATCTTTAGATATGTATATAACATCAGCCATTTTATTATCTCATTAAAATTATTCTGCTTTGACCTTTTTTGGAAAAAGAGTTAACGTTACTAACAACCAACGCTTCATTTTCAGGTGCTAATCATTCAAGCACTGGCAGCCTCATCAAGCTCACTTAAGTTATTAATAGGGAACTGTTACAAAATTTGAATAATGAATTATGTAACAGCTCCCATTTAAGTTTATATTGCTTTACGATTATAGCGTAGAACCATACTTTAAATTAAATTAGCCGGTAGAGATATATTTCTGCCTTCGATATAACCCCAAGTTATTTCACTTAAAAATTTAGATACCTCTGGTTTACATGGCATTATGGACATTATTAACTTATCGAGTTCATCAGTATAATTTATACCTTTTATTCCTTTAGCCTCAAATATACTTGCCATGAAAAATTTAGTTTCTTTATTGAAACTAAAACCATAGCTAATAACATTTGTTTTATCATCATAATTTATTGATAATAAAACAATATTATGTTTTTTAGACACGATATCCATTCCATGCATCCTTAAATTCATTAACTTTCATTGTGTACCGAGTTCCTTTAAATGGATTGTTGATTATTACATTACCTTCATTGTCTACGGCTTTAACAACAACCCAATGACCAACGTTACTACCGCGCTGAAGTTCACTTAAAAGAAGGCGGCCAAGACTACGATGTGATGGGCTGGGCAAAAGAACAGATCATCCACGATATTCTTGACCAATACGAAAAACATATTCATTTTTTACACTTATTGGGTAAGTAGCTCAAAAAGAGAAGCATTACCTCGACATGTATCGATAAAAACTTACAGGCGGCTAAAATTATAGCCGCCTTTGAAACGGTCCTATTTTATGTACTCATTGCAACAGCAGTGAATTAACTTACATTGAGCTAATAGTTTGTCATCTACCCCTGCTACTATAGATAAACTGCCTTCATTATCTATAATGCTAAAATCACCTTTATCTAACTTAAAAAACATGCCGACACAAAAGTCCAAATTATTATTTAATCGATATTCATAAACTTCATTTAAAGTAGCTTGCTTAAATTTATCTAATTCAGGTAAATCTTCAATTGGATAAGCAAATGAATCTTTAATGTTACTTAATGATTGATATTCTAGCTCACATTGCTCTTCCTTTATACAAAAACTTCCTTCACTTATCGATAATGAAAACCAACGCAAGTCATCAAGTTGAAAAAAAACAAGTATATTATCGCTAACTAATGACTGGTCAATATAAAAGGATCGTTTTCTAAAATTTAATAATTCATGCTTTTTCATCTACTCACCACGGCTATTTGAATTTGGATGATTTTTCTGGGATTAACGTATCAAATTCATACTTACCATTCGGTAACACTCTTAAACTCACTGCGTTATTGGTTTTTTCGCATAATAGCCCATAACCTTAGTCGTGGTACATGCGAGGGAAATACTCACTAATTTTATCGTTATCCAATAGCCTATCTTTTGTAAAATCAAGCGTGTCTGAGACAACAATATAATTTCGAAGAGGGATAGGAATATCTTCTATTGTTAAAAATACTGTCGGAACAATAAATCGATAATAATCCCCCATCTTTGTTTCGCCATCATAACCAACGGGGTAATCTTCTCCTTTGCTATGTCCTTCTAGTCCTTGAAAAAAGAACATTCCCATTTTCGCACCTATAACGGCATCACTGTATCTATTTCCACACTTTAATTCATTATCTAACTCATCTATTATCATTTTTTTATTATCATAATTTTTATAAACCCAGCTTGAGTATAAATCTATTAAATAACTACCCATTTTATCTATATCATTAATATATTTACTAGAGTCTCCATCTATAAATTCACATAAATCAGATAACTTTTCTTTTATATTTGGAATATCTAATAAAATAGAAGGAAGCCAGCCATAACCATTATTTAGCATAGATGCAAGATGCCCATACTTATCCATAGCAATCCAAGTATGAATTCTTGCAGATCCAGGTTTCCAATTTAAATCTAAATCCATTGTCCACTCCCCTTTAATTGAGACACACCAACTTAGAATTTTCTAACTGTTTACGATAGGCCTCCGTTGGGAGGTGATTTAAACTTTCATGAGTTCGATTGTGGTTATAATCTTGTAGCCAAAACCACGCGAATTCTCGAACTTGGCTTAACGATTCAAATAAATACGCATTTAAAAATTCACGATGAAACAAGCCATTAAAACGTTCGATAAACCCATTTTGTTGCGGTTTTCCTGATTGAATATGGCACAGTAAAATTTGGTTATCTTCACAATAATTCAATAAGTTAACTGAAATGAGTTCAGGGCCATTATCGACTCGGATCTGTTTCGGCAACCCTCTTTCGGCTTTTAAACGTTCAAGCACCCTGATGACACGTTCAGCCGGTAATGATGTATCAACCTCAACCGCCAAGCACTCACGCGTTCCTTCATCAATAATGTTGAGAGTTCTGAAGCACTTACCGCAATATAAACTGTCGTGCATAAAATCCAATGCCCATTGAATATTCGGGACTTTTTCTATCCCTAATGGTCTTTTTTCACGCTTCGGAAGCACTTTTTTAACCTGTCGTTTCAGGTTCAATCCTAATCGACAATAAACTCGATAAACTCGTTTATGATTAAAATGATCGCCTTGAAATCTCAGTCGAAAATAGCATTTCCAGAATCCCGATTGTGGTGATTTCGCTAACACCGATTGTATGGCATCGATCACTACTTGATCTTTTTTACGCCAATCTATTTGCTGATGGTAAAACGTGGCTCGTGACAACGACGTTAGCTTACAAGCCTTAATGACTGATAAGCCTGCCTCTTTTAATGATTGAGCACAGGATCTCTTTTCAGCCACTACCAACCCTTTTTTGCGAAAAGCTCCTTCATCGCGTGGTTTTCAAGGCTAACTTCCACAAAGCGCTTTTTCAGTTTCGCATTTTCATCTTCAAGCTCTTTTAATCGTCTAATATCATTAGCTTCCATGCCGCCATACTTTGATTTTCAATTATAGCAAGTGGCGTTGCTGATCCCATTTTGGCGACAAATATCTTCCACTTTCATGCCAGAATCAGCGAGTTTTAAAATATTAACAATTTGAGTTTCAGTAAAACAGACTTTTTTCATCATGACCTCTGCAAATTTTAGGGCAGAAAATCTGATTATAGCTGTCTTATTTTAGGGGAAGTGGGCAATTTGTTTGTCATTTGGTAAATATGAGTTTGAATGGAAGCATTTAAAATGCTTAAAAATGAAAGCCACCTTACTATAAGATGGCTTTAATATGTGAACGTAAAATTAGAATTTGTAAGAGGTACAACGACTCAATGCTAGTCTGACCCCGGAACCAATTTCATCAAATGTATTATCGAGAGATAATATCACATGTTTAGACTCATCTACCCCTTCCCACCCTTCCCATTTTGAATGGTGAGTTGGCTGAATTGTTAGTTTGTTATTTAAAAGATATACAGAGCAATTCAGCATGTTTGCTAAAAGCTGGCGTTTAGAACGATAGTTGTATTTAGACTTTAGCTCATCAAGTCTTGAGTTCCAGTTTTCCTTAGACTTTTTAAAAAGATTATCATATTCCTCATCGTTAAGTTGGGTATTGCTAAACTCTAAAGCTTTAATCAACTCCTCGCCGAGCTTGTTATTTGAACAATCTAAAGGCAACAATATTGGTGAGTAATTCGTGTCTATTGTCAATATTCCATTGCCTGACCTTGTACTTATACAAATAAACTTATCTGTAATATTTAAAACAGCAGAATAATATTTATCTTGAATAAAGTTCATTGTTTCACCTGTGTTATTTTTACTTCAATACCCACACCTTGGCCGTATGAGACGGCCCGATTAATTTCTGCCCATTGAGTTTTAGTCGTTGACTCTGGAACGGCAATCCATATTTCTATGAAAGTCTGGACTTCGGTTGACAATTAGTTTTTTCTAATTGTAGCCGGAGGTCAGATATGATGAACATTAAAGCTAAACGAGATATTGCACATAAAACAAAAATCTTAAATCATGCCCGTGA
>NZ_JBKQGZ010000035.1:0-30870 GCF_050487165.1 Providencia sp. Me31A | reverse complement strand
TTGGAAATTCGACTCAGTTTTTATTAACTTAGGTCGTTGTCGCGAGGTGTCGTATAATACGTTTTTTATTTAGAAAGTCAAGCGTTTATTTTTAACTTTTTCTTTCTCACCTCTGTTATCACGGGGCCTCAAGGTTTTCTTCGAGCCGGTTTGTCGTGACAACGGATGCGCATTATAGGGAGCTATTAGAATTACACAACCTTTTTTTTTAAAAAAAATGCCGTTTGCGGATAAAATCACCACTCTGTGTTTTTTGCCTTCACAATGGTCATAAATAAAGCTATTTTCCACCTGTAGTCCCACCCTCTTGGTACTTATGGAGTATATGGCTTACTACTATATTTGTTTTTTTATATTCTTTTTGATGGCTGCTTATATATGAACAAACTTTTACGTCCTTATTTAGGTATTTACCCTTCACTTCAATCACGGGTCTTTGTTGACCCTTCTGCGGTAGTGATTGGAGATGTACGTTTAGCTGATGATGTTAGTATTTGGCCACTTTCAGTTTTACGTGGTGATGTAAATCATATATCTATTGGCGCTCGAACTAATATTCAAGATGGCTCTGTTTTACATGTCACTCATAAATCAAACAATAACCCTGATGGCAACCCGCTACTCATCGGTGAAGATGTCACCGTTGGTCATAAAGTCATGTTACATGGTTGTACTATCGGTAATAGAGTTTTAGTTGGAATGGGTTCCATCGTGATCGATGGAGCAATCATTGAAGATGATGTTATCGTTGGTGCAAACAGCTTGGTAACCCAAGGAAAAAAATTAGAGTCGGGTTATTTATATGTAGGTAGCCCAGCAAAAGCCATTAGAAAATTGACTGATGCTGAACTTAAACATTTACGTTATTCTGCAAACAATTACGTTGAATGGAAAAATAACTATTTGTTTGCGGGTAATACATAAATACCGCATTCATTATCAGAGCCTTGTTCAATCAGGGCTTCAAATTCTTCTTCTATATCCCATCTGTTGTATTGAAATAAGCTCAATACGTTTTCCTGAGTACCATAACGTTGGGATATAAGAGTTTGAGAGACTACGCACTCTGCTAGCATGCCACCAATCAATACCGGAAAGCGGATCTCGCCCGTTGACTCATCCCATTCTTCCCTATCAGGAAATTGAATTTGCTGATTCACCCTTTTAATTCCTTATATAACGCGGATAAAACAGGCTCAACTTCAGGAAGAATGCCATGCCATAATTTAAATGAAAATGCAGCTTGCCCCACTAACATACCTAATCCATCTGCAAGCTTTGTCACCTGATGCTCTCTTGCGAAAGATAAGAATGGCGTTAATGTAGGCTGATAAAACATGTCATAGCAAGCAGCTTTATTAGTAAACACAAGTGGATTGATTGCAGGGATCTCACCGCTAACACCTGACGAAGTCGCATTAATAATTAGATCAAAGTCTGGAGAGGTGATCTTTTCGATCTCTCGCCCTATTATTTTACCTAGGGACGAGAATTCATTAACAAGAACTTCAGCTTTAGCGAATGTTCTATTGGTTAAAGTGATGCTACACCCATATTCCAAAAGGGGAAGTAATGCTCCTCGAGTTGCTCCACCAGCACCAATAATTAATATTCTACTATCAGATTGAATAAACCCTAAACGTTGAAGGTCTAATAGTAATCCCATTCCATCAGTGTTATCACCGAGTAATCGATTATCATTAAGCCTCAGAACTGTATTAACTGCACCGCAGATTTGTGCTCTCTCTGTTAGCTCAGTAACAGCTTGGAATGCTCTTTCTTTAAAAGGTAGAGTAATGTTTGCGCCTTTTCCTCCCTCAGAAAAAAAATTGACTAAGCTTTGCTCAAAGCTTTCAACGGGGGCTAAAATTTTTTCATATTTAAGAGAGATACCTGTTTGCTCCGCAAACATTCTATGTATAAAGGGGGACTTACTGTGCTGAATAGGGTTCCCAAAAACCGCAAACATTTCCATGAATATTATCCTTTACGATATAGTTGACCCGTTTTAGCATCTCTAATTTCAGACGGGTTCAGACGGCCACCAACGACTCCATCCAGAACGGGTACACTTCCATTAAATTGAGCAATAACTTCATTCGTCGTTCTGCATGGATCTAACCCACTTAGATTCGCACTTGTTGATACCAATGGCTTACCATATTGCCGACATAAACTTTTTACTAGTTCATGATCTGTCACACGTACTGCCAGCGTATCAAATTGACCCGTCAACCATTTGGGTGTTGAAACTTTAGCAGGGATAACCCATGTAACAGGCCCTGGCCATGTTGCAAACATTGCTTGCTTTTGCTCTTCTGTTAACTGCTTATCATCAACATAGTTTTTTAGTTGTTCGTAACTATCCGCAATTAGAATTAAACCTTTCTCCCAAGATCGTTGCTTTAATTTCAATAAATTACTGACAGCCATTTCGCTATCCGGGTCACAACCAAGCCCAAAAACAGCTTCTGTTGGATAAGCAATAACTTCCCCTTGTTGTAATGCAACAATGATACTTTCAATTGCAGGTGTAGATTTCTTTGGCATAGTTTTAACTCATTATTCGTCTTGTTGCTTACCGCAACGCTTACTGGCACAATATAATTTTACTCCCTGCCCCCCCTTTTTTTCCATCAATAATGGATACTCACAGTACATACATTTACCCGTAATTGGCTTATTATTTAGTATAAACTGACAGTTAGGGTAATTGTCACATGCATAAAAAGTCTTTCCGAAACGAGACTTCCTTTGCAACAAATTTCCTTTTTGACATTGCGGGCATGGTACTTTGGTTTCATCCGGTTTATCAATCGACTCAATATGTTCACATTCAGGATAATTGCTACAACCAATGAACATGCCAAATCTGCCTTGCTTCAGTACCAAATCATGGTTACATTTTGGGCAATATTGACCATCTAAAATTTTAATAATATGGCTTTCAACTGTTGGCCTAAGTGGCCGCATGTAATGACATTGTGGATAACTAGAACAACCCAAGAAAAGCCCATGTGTACTATTTCGGATCACTAACAAGGATTCACATTCAGGACAATATTCGGTTTTTTCTGTATCAAAAGGCAGCTGTTTCGACATGTTATTCTCTTATTGTTCATTTTAGCCGATAAAGCTAATTTAATCTAATATACCCACCAGCGGTTGAGCTAATTACACCATTGATTTCCATTTCAGTTAATATAGTCATAACTTGGGCAACAGGCATCTGAACTTGCTCTGCAATTACATCTACTGGTGTAGCATGATACCCCACCATACCCAAAATTTTATTTTCTACCACATTTAATGTAGGTGAGCTTTCTTCTATGGGTAGCTCTGTTTGCATCCAGTTCAGTCCACCGGCTATATGCTGTAAAACATCATCAGGCTCCATTAATAAATAAGCCCCTTGTTGCAATAACCAATGGTTTCCACAAAATCCAGAATTACCTAACGGAGCAGGGAGCGTGAAAAGGTCACGATTTTGTTCAATTGCATATCGAGCAGTTATCAATGAACCACTTTTCATTCCAGCCTCTATCACTACAACTGCTTTACTGATCCCACTAATGATACGATTACGCTTAGGAAATTGCTTGGGTAATGGAGGTATATTTGGCCAATACTCAGAAATTATAGCCCCATTAACTTTAATTCGCTCTGCTAGTTCATAATGCTGTTTAGGATAGACATTATCTAGGCCACTTCCTAATACAGCGATGGTTTTACCATTATTATCAAGTGCGGCTTTGTGACTTATCCCATCAATTCCGAGCGCGAGCCCACTTGTAATTGTTATTCCATGCTGTACAAAGTCTTTAACAAATATGTTGGTCCATTTGCGTCCATATTCGCTCGCTTGCCTGCTACCAATCACTGCGATCTGCTGTGTTCTCAATAATTCTCTTTTACCTCTCACAAAAAGCAAAAGAGGTGGATAATAAATCTGTTTTAATAAACAAGGATAGTTAGGATCAATAAAAGTAATCAATTGATTATTTTTTTCAGTAAGCCATTTCTGTACTTGTTCTATTCTATTCATTGGAACATGCAAGAATTGCAACTGCTGTATTTCATTCATACCACAGCCTTGTAACGCTTGAGCATTTATCCTATCTAACTGTGACAACGTGTTAACTATTTTTACTGTACGCTGAGCTGGCAACTTTTTTACCTGTGACATCCTCAGCCAGATTTCTTCAATATTCATTTTGTCATCCTGACTATATTAGATTCGCGAATACGTTCTTCCGTGAACAAATCATAACCAATACTGTCAATATGGCTGAGAAATGTCTAGAATAGTCATTAATTCCCATTCACATTTTGGAAACCGCTCGAAAAATTTATGTCAGTCTTAAACGTGTTACATTATCCTGACGAACGCTTACGCACAATTGCTAAGCCAGTCGAAAAAGTTGATGCATCTATTCAACGTATCGTTAATGATATGTTCGATACCATGTATGAAGAAGAAGGTATCGGGCTTGCTGCAACACAGGTTGATATCCATCAACGTATTATCGTTATTGATGTTTCTGAAACTCGTGACGAACGCCTTGTATTTATTAATCCTGAATTGTTAGATAAATCAGGTGAGACTGGTATCGAAGAGGGCTGCCTTTCTATTCCAGAACAACATGGTTTTGTTCCGCGAGCAGAGCAAGTGAAAGTTAAGGCTCTTGACTATAACGGGGAGCCTTTTGAACTTGAAGCAGATGGATTATTAGCTATCTGCATTCAACATGAAATGGACCACCTTGTTGGTAAGCTATTTGTTGACTATTTATCGCCATTGAAACGCCAACGTATCCGCCAGAAGGTTGAGAAGTTGGATAGGCTCAGAGCTAAAGAAGCTAAAAATAACTAGTATGGTAAATATTAACAGGGATATTAACGTGTCAAAACCATTGCGAATTATCTTTGCGGGTACTCCAGATTTTGCAGCGAAGCATTTAGCTGCTCTTTTAGAGACAGAACATCAAATCGTTGGGGTACTTACTCGCCACGATAAACCGGCAGGTAGAGGGAAGAAGCTCACTCAGAGTCCCGTTAAAGTCCTAGCAGAAGCGCACGACCTTCCTGTTTTTCAACCAGTATCACTTCGAGACACTGAAAATCAGCAATGGATTAAAGAAAAAAATGCGGATCTAATGATAGTCGTTGCCTACGGGCTGATCCTGCCACAAACGGTTTTAGATATTCCTCGCCTAGGCTGTTTGAATGTTCATGGCTCTTTATTACCTCGCTGGCGAGGAGCGGCTCCTATTCAACGCTCTATTTGGGCTGGTGATGCAGAAACTGGGGTCACTATTATGCAAATGGATGCGGGTTTAGATACAGGCGATATGCTTTATAAAGCGATTTGCCCTATTGGCTCTAACGATACTAGCGCTACATTATATGAAAAGTTAGCAATCACTGGCCCTCAAGCGTTGATCCATACTGTCAATATGCTGTCCTCGGGGCAATGCCATCCAGAAAAGCAAGATGATTCTTTAGCCAATTATGCTGAAAAATTATCAAAAGAAGAAGCTCGCATTGATTGGCAACAAGATGCTAATCAAATCGAACGTTGCATTCGCGCTTTCAATCCTTGGCCTATGAGTTACTTTATAGTTCAGGAACAACTGATAAAGGTATGGCAAGCCGAAGTAATCACTGAACCTCATGACAAGCAACCAGGAACAATTATTAGGGCTGATAAAAAAGGAATAAGCATTGCTACAGGGAATGGAATACTAAATATCACTCAATTACAGCCACCGGGTAAAAAGGCAATGAGCGCTCAAGATTTACTAAACTCCCGCCGTGAATGGTTTATTCCAGAGCAAA
The DNA here is from genome assembly GCF_050487165.1 of Providencia sp. Me31A. NCBI lineage: Bacteria > Pseudomonadati > Pseudomonadota > Gammaproteobacteria > Enterobacterales > Morganellaceae > Providencia > Providencia sp. Me31A. The sequence goes on along the minus strand of NZ_JBKQGZ010000035.1, from coordinate 25,032 downwards.
TTATAGATTAATCTGCAAACTGCCTGATACCTTCAGGCAGTTTTATTTCAGTAACTACTAAATTCGCCTTCACTTATGAAAAATACATATAATTTGCGAAGCATCGCAGCAACAGCTATCAGTCAAGTTCTTGATAATGGACAATCCTTAAGTACTGTGTTACCCGATTTACAACGCAATATCAATGACAAAGATAAACCCCTTTTACAAGAAATTTGTTTTGGCGTCCTGCGCTACTTACCTAAGCTAGAATGGTTCATTAGCCAACTTATGGAAAAACCGTTAACGGGTAAGCAGAGAACACTTCATTACCTCATTATGGTTGGCATTTATCAACTTCTTTATACTCGAATACCAGCGCATGCAGCATTAGCAGAAACAGTAAATGGAGCTGTTGCATTAAAGCGTCCACAGCTGAAAGGACTAATTAACGGGGTTTTACGCTCATTCCAGCGACAACAAACACAGTTAGAAGAACGTATAACTAACAATAATAGCCAATATTTACATCCAAGTTGGCTATTAAAACGTTTACAAAGTGCCTATCCTAAAGAATGGCAATCAATCGCCAATGCGAATAATCAACGCCCACCAATGTGGCTGAGAGTTAATTCACAACATCATACCGCAGCTGAATATCTTGATTTACTCAAGCAAGCTAATATCGACGCTAGCTTACATTCAGAGCATCCCAGCGCGATCCGTTTAAATGAGCCCACTTCTGTTTCAAAACTACCTGGGTTTGATGAGGGCTGGTGTACTGTACAAGACGTGTCTGCACAAGGCTGTGCCGAGCTATTACAACCCAAAAATGACGAATATATCCTCGATTTATGTGCTGCCCCGGGTGGAAAAACAACCCACATTTTAGAACTAGCGCCTAAAGCAAACGTGCTTGCAGTAGATATCGATGATACACGTCTAAAAAGAGTCAAAGAAAACCTAATACGACTGAAACAACATGCAACTGTTGTTCAAGGTGATGGCACTCAACCAGAGAAATGGGCAAAAGAACAGCAATTTGACCGTATATTATTAGATGCACCGTGTTCTGCAACTGGGGTAATCAGACGTCATCCTGATATCAAATGGTTACGTCGTGATACTGATATCAATGAGCTTGCACAATTACAATCTCAAATATTGGAAGCTATCTGGGCTTACTTAAAACCAGGTGGAACTTTACTATATGCAACTTGCTCGATTATGCCTGAAGAAAATAGTGAACAAATACAAAATTTTCTAGCTAAACATACCGATGCATGCCTAAATGATGGAACTAAAGCAGGATTACAGGTAGTGCCAAGTACCGATGGTGGTGATGGCTTCTTTTATGCACGTTTAATTAAGCAAACACAATAATAAGTAGTTAATTACCTAATATAGGAATATGCAATGAAGATCATTATTCTAGGTGCTGGGCAAGTTGGTGGCACACTTGCTGAAAATTTAGTTGATGAGAACAACGATATTACAGTCGTAGATACGGATGGGGATCGCCTACGTCAACTACAAGATCAATTTGATCTGCGGGTCGTTAATGGTCATGGTTCTCATCCTCGAGTTCTTCGTGATGCTGGTGCTGAAGATGCAGACATGTTAGTCGCAGTCACTAACTCCGATGAAACAAATATGATTGCATGCCAAATTGCATATAGCCTATTCAATACACCCAATAAAATTGCACGTATTAGGGCGACTGAGTATATTCGTGAAGCCGATAAGCTTTTTTTACCTGAACAGATCCCCATCGATTATTTAATATCACCAGAACAACTAGTCATTGACTACATCTATAAACTAATTCAATACCCTGGTGCGCTTCAAGTTGTCAACTTTGCAGAAGGTAAAGTCAGCATTGTTGCAGTAAAAGCCTATTACGGTGGTTCCCTTGTTGGTAATGCATTGTCTAGCTTACGTGAACACATGCCACATATTGATACTCGTGTTGTGGCTATATTTCGTCAAGATAGACCAATCCGCCCACAAGGCTCAACCATTATAGAAGCCGGTGATGAAGTATTTTTCGTTGCGTCAACACAACATATCAGAGCAGTCATGAGTGAGCTACAAAGACTGGAAAAACCCTATAAGCGGTTAATGATTGTTGGTGGAGGTAACGTTGGTGCAGGTTTAGCTAAAAGACTTGAAAAAGACTATAGTGTGAAATTAATTGAAAGGAATCAGCAACGTGCGACAGAACTTGCTGAATTACTACATGATACTATCGTTTTTTATGGTGATGCATCTGACCAAGAATTACTAACAGAAGAACATATTGAGCAAATGGATGTATTTATTGCTCTTACTAATGATGATGAAGCTAATATTATGTCTGCAATGCTGGCAAAAAAAATGGGGACGAAAAAAGCTATGGTACTTATTCAACGGTCAGCTTACGTTGAGTTAGTTCAGGGTGGAGTGATTGATATTGCAATATCTCCACAGCAAGCTACTATTTCGGCCTTATTAAGCCATGTAAGAAAAGCAGACATCGTTAGTGTTTCATCCTTAAGAAGGGGAGTCGCTGAAGCTATTGAAGCGATTGCACATGGTGATGAAAATACATCAAAAGTTGTAGGTAAAAAAATATCAGAAATAAAACTTCCTCCAGGCACAATTATCGGAGCGATTGTCCGTGAAGACGAAGTTATTATCGCTAGTGACTATAATATTATTGAACAAGGTGATCATGTCATTATGTTTATTACTGATAAAAAATATGTTCCTGATGTGGAAAAATTATTCCAACCAAGTCCATTCTTTTTATAAACTTAAAAAATTTAGTAAATATTTGCAGCTTAATAATCCTAACTATTATACTTTGATAACCTAATACACACTTTGTTTCAATTGACTTATTTGTTAAGGGGTCATCAATGAGTTTTTTAAAAGATTTTCGCGAGTTTGCCATGAAAGGCAACGTAGTGGATATGGCTGTCGGTATTATTATTGGTGCTGCGTTTGGTAAAATTGTTTCTTCACTAGTTGCCGATATAATCATGCCACCATTAGGCTTGCTAATCGGAGGTGTTGATTTTAAATCCTTTAGCATTGTACTAAAAGAGGCTCAAGGAGATTTACCCGCTGTAGTACTTAATTACGGTATGTTTATACAGACCGTTTTTGACTTTATCATCGTTGCCTTTGCTATCTTCATGGCTATTAAAGTCATGAATAAAGTTCGACGTGAAAAAGAAGCAGCCCCAGCCAAACCTGTACCGCCATCAAAAGAAGAAGTTTTATTATCAGAAATTCGTGATTTATTAAAAGAACAAAATAAAAAATAACTAAAAAGCCAGTGGTAATAAGTAAATAAACTTATTACCACTGGCCTCCCAGTTAGTTGATTTATTATTTTTACCTTTCCTTGTGTAGCTACCTTTCCCTTTTTTATTTTTTTCAATTCTCTGACGAAATAGCGGATCATGAAGCAATGCTTCAATTGCATTATCTTTTATTTCACCACGTTTATGTTGATATTTACTCATAATATACCTTCATATAATTAATAGACCTTAGAGGCACCCTTTTCTAATATTTCCATGATAGAACAGTAAGTCGTAGCATGCTCCTCACCACAACATGCTGAACTCAGCATCTTCAAAGAATCGCGCATAATAATAAGCTCTTGTATCTTTTTTTCAACTTCAAGTAATCTGATATCAACAATTTGTTTTGATTCCTGACATGTATGATGCTCAGGATCAACACGAATTGAAAGTAGCTCAGTGATCGCTTCTAGGGTAAAGCCTAATTGTTTAGCGTATCTAATGAAACGTAAACGCTGTAAATCTTGCTCGGTAAATAAACGATACCCACCCTCTGTTCTTACCTTATGCCCCATTAAACCTTGTTTTTCATAAAAACGGATTGTATCAGGGGTTACATCGGCCAACTTAGCAATTTCACCAATTTTATACATACTCATAAATACCACTCAGCTAATAAATAAGGGTAAATGACAAAAAATTAAAGAGGCAGAAATTCACTTTCACAGGGTATGAATCACACATACAAAAAAACCGGGTAAATACCCGGTTTTCTTGAAAGCGACGACAGATTACTCTGCTGCTGCTTCTTGAGACTCGACAGCACGGTCAACAAGCTCGATGTAAGCCATCGGAGCGTTGTCGCCTGTACGGTAGCCACACTTAAGAATACGAGTGTAACCACCTGCACGAGCTGCGAAACGAGGTCCCAGTTCATTAAATAATTTTGCAACGATCTCGTTATCACGAGTACGTGCGAATGCCAGACGACGATTAGCTACGCTGTCGGTCTTGGCAAGAGTAATCAGCGGCTCAACGACGCGACGCAGTTCTTTCGCTTTAGGCAAAGTCGTCTTGATGATTTCATGACGAACTAAAGAACCTGCCATATTACGGAACATAGCTTGGCGGTGGCTGCTGTTGCGGTTCAATTGACGACCACTCTTACGATGGCGCATGACCTTATCCTTCTCAGTAAAACCTTAACCTGTGATCTTAATCATCAGCAATACTTGCTGGTGGCCAATTTTCTAAGCGCATACCTAGAGAAAGACCACGAGATGCCAAGACGTCCTTAATTTCAGTAAGAGATTTCTTACCAAGATTAGGTGTTTTAAGCAACTCAACTTCTGTACGCTGTACCAGATCACCGATGTAGTGGATAGCTTCTGCTTTGAGGCAGTTAGCAGAGCGGACAGTCAATTCCAGATCGTCAACTGGGCGCAGTAAGATAGGATCGAATTCTGGTTTCTCTTCTTTAACTTCTGGTTGACGTACATCACGTAAATCAACAAAAGCTTCAAGTTGTTCAGCCAGAATGGTAGCTGCACGGCGAATCGCCTCTTCAGGATCGATTGTACCGTTAGTTTCCATTTCGATAACTAACTTATCCAAGTCAGTACGTTGCTCAACACGAGCTGCTTCAACATTGTAGGCAATACGCTCCACTGGGCTGTAGCAAGCATCGACTAACAAACGACCGATTGGGCGCTCATCTTCTTCCGAATGAACTCGGGCAGAAGCCGGCACATAACCACGACCACGCTGTACTTTAATTCGCATATTAATAGATGCGCTTTCGTCAGTCAGGTGGCAGATGATGTGCTGTGGCTTGACGATTTCGACATCACCATCATGGATGATGTCGGCTGCAGTCACAGGGCCAATGCCAGATTTATTCAAGGTTAAAATAACTTCATCTTTCCCCTGAACTTTTACCGCCAGCCCTTTCAGGTTGAGGAGAATCTCCAGGATATCTTCCTGTACACCTTCTTTGGTGCTGTACTCATGCAGTACACCATCAATCTCAACCTCTGTCACCGCACAACCCGGCATAGACGAAAGCAGAATACGGCGCAGTGCGTTACCAAGAGTATGGCCAAAGCCACGCTCTAAAGGCTCAAGGGTCACCTTAGCGTGCGTCGAACTCACTTGCTCGATATCTACCAGGCGCGGTTTTAGAAACTCTGTCACAGAACCCTGCATTGTGTCCTCTCTTTGGTGCTAAGCTTTACTTGGAGTAAAGCTCGACGATCAGGTGTTCGTTAATGTCCGCAGACAAGTCAGTACGTTCAGGAATACGTTTGAACACACCTTCCATTTTAGCAGCATCAACTTCCAGCCAAGTTGGCTTCTCACGCTGTTCAGCCAGCTCTAAAGCAGCCTTAATACGAGACTGTTTTTTAGCTTTCTCACGAACGCTGATAACGTCATTCGGGGAAACCTGATAAGAAGCGATATTAACTACGCGACCATTTACCATGATAGCTTTGTGGCTAACCATTTGACGTGCTTCTGCGCGAGTTGCGCCAAAGCCCATACGGTAAACGACGTTATCAAGACGGCCTTCCAGCAAAGTCAGCAGGTTTTCACCTGTGTTGCCTTTCAGACGTGTTGCTTCTTTGTAATAGTTACGGAATTGACGTTCCAGAACACCGTAGATACGACGAACTTTTTGTTTTTCACGTAACTGGACACCATAGTCAGACAGACGCGGTTTACGCGCACCGTGCTGGCCTGGAGCCTGTTCTAATTTACACTTGGTGTCAATCGCGCGAACACCAGACTTCAGAAAGAGGTCTGTTCCTTCGCGACGGCTCAGCTTGAGCTTAGGACCCAAATATCTAGCCATTTTCTTTCTCCAACAGTCCTAAAAAAAACGAAACGTATTAAACGCGACGTTTTTTCGGTGGGCGACAACCGTTATGAGGGATAGGAGTCACATCAGTAATATTAGTGATGCGGAAACCAGCGGCGTTCAGAGCACGAATTGTTGATTCGCGACCCGGACCCGGTCCCTTAACCATAACTTCCAGGTTTTTGATTCCGTATTCTTTCACAGCTTCTGCGCAACGCTCTGCTGCAACCTGAGCTGCGAACGGAGTAGATTTGCGAGAACCACGGAAACCGGAACCACCGGCAGTTGCCCAACCTAATGCGTTACCTTGACGGTCAGTAATAGTAACGATTGTGTTGTTGAAAGAAGCATGGATATGAGCCACACCGTCTGAGACTTGTTTTCTTACACGCTTACGTGCACGAATTGGTGCTTTTGCCATTATTCAATACCCCGACTTATTTCTTGATCGGCTTACGCGGACCCTTACGGGTACGAGCGTTAGTCTTAGTACGCTGTCCGCGCACAGGAAGACCACGACGATGACGTAAACCACGGTAACATCCAAGGTCTAACAGACGCTTGATGCTCAGGGTAATTTCACGACGTAAGTCACCTTCTACAACATATTTAGCAACTTCGTCACGCAGCTTGTCGATTTGTTCTTCAGACAGCTCACTGATCTTAACATTTTCAGCAATACCTGTTGCTTCACAGATAGCCTGTGAGCGGGTCTTGCCAATGCCGAAAATCGATGTTAAAGCGATTACGGTATGTTTATGATCAGGAATGTTAATGCCTGCTATACGGGCCACTATGCACTCCTAAGTTAAAATATACATTATTGTGCTGAAAAGCCCGTTTTCAGGATACTCAAACAATAATGTATCTTAGATAAAAAAGATTGGCTGGCTAATTTAGCCAGCTCAACCCAACTTTGCAAGAAAAAAATGCTTTTTCTTAACCTTGACGTTGTTTATGTCTTGGTTCAACACTGCAAATTACACGAACGCTACCATGGCGACGAATAATTTTACAGTTACGGCATAATTTCTTGACGGAAGCACGAACTTTCATTTTTACTCTCCGTAACTTCTAAGCAAACTATAATCACACTAAGTGATTATTTACCTTTCAGGTTTGCTTTCTTCAATGCAGACTCATACTGACTTGACATCATCAGAGTTTGCACTTGAGCCATAAAGTCCATGATAACGACAACCACGATTAACAGGGAAGTACCACCAAAATAGAAAGGTACTTTCATTGCGTCACGCATGAACTCCGGGATTAGGCAGATGAAGGTAATATACAATGCACCGACTAATGTTAATCGAGTCATTACCTTATCAATGTACTTGGCCGTTTGCTCTCCCGGACGAATTCCTGGTACAAATGCACCGGACTTCTTCAGGTTATCTGCTGTTTCTCTTGGGTTGAAAACCAACGCCGTATAGAAGAAACAGAAGAAGATGATCGCAGATGCATAAAGTAACACATATAACGGTTGACCAGGCTGTAAATACATAGAAATTGTAGTCAGCCAGTCCCAGCCAGTTCCATCACCAAACCAAGAAGCTATTGTACCCGGGAATAGTATGATACTGGAAGCAAAAATTGCAGGAATTACACCCGCCATATTCACTTTTAACGGTAAATGCGTACTTTGTGCTGCATAAACACGGCGACCTTGCTGACGTTTAGCGTAATTAACAACGATACGACGTTGACCACGCTCCATAAACACAACAAAGAAAGTTACCGCGAATACTAACACCGCAACCAACAGCAACAGGAGGAAGTGCAGATCGCCTTGCCGAGCTTGCTCGATGGTATGGCCAATAGCCGGCGGTAATCCCGCAACAATACCAGCGAAGATAATGATAGAAATACCGTTACCGATACCCCTTTCAGTTATCTGTTCACCTAACCACATTAAGAACATCGTCCCTGTGACTAAGCTAACAACAGCCGTAAAGTAGAACGAGAGACCTGGATCGATAACTAACCCCTGCATCCCTGGCATATTCGGTAGACCCATTGCAATACCAATAGATTGGAATATTGCTAATACCAGAGTACCCCAGCGAGTATATTGGCTTATCTTCCGACGACCTGCTTCTCCTTCCTTCTTAATCTCTGCCAATCGTGGATTAACCACTGATAATAATTGGATAATAATTGATGCCGAGATATACGGCATAATACCCAAAGCAAAGATAGAAGCACGGCTTAGAGCACCACCAGAGAACATGTTGAACATTTCAATGATGGTGCCTTGTTGCTGTTCGAGCAATTTGGCAAGCACAGTGGCATCAATACCAGGGATCGGAATAAAAGAACCAATTCGGAAAACAATTAGCGCACCAATAACAAACAAAAGTCTGCGTTTAAGTTCGCCAGCTCCACCTTTGGCACTTTGAAAATCTAATCCTGGTTGTTTAGCCATCTGTCACTTATTCCTCAATTTTACCGCCGGCAGCTTCGATTGCAGCGCGAGCACCTTTAGTAACACGAAGGCCACGTACAGTAACTGCACGGTTCACTTCGCCAGACAGAATAACTTTTGCGTATTCAATCTGGATGCCAACAACGTTCGCGGCTTTCAGTGCGTTCAGATCAATAACATCGCCTTCAACAGAAGCAAAATCAGACAGACGAACTTCTGCAGTGATCATTGCTTTACGTGAAGTGAAGCCGAATTTCGGCAAACGACGGTATAAAGGCATCTGGCCACCTTCGAAACCGCGACGTACGCCACCGCCAGAACGAGATTTCTGACCTTTGTGACCACGTCCGCCGGTTTTACCCAGACCAGAACCGATACCACGACCTACGCGTTTAGGCGCGTGCTTGGCACCTTCAGCCGGAGACAGAGTATTTAAACGCATCTCTTACTCCTCAACTTTAACCATGTAGGAAACCAAGTTGACCATACCACGTACAGCTGGAGTATCCTCGCGCTCTACTGTATGACCAATGCGACGCAGACCTAAACCGACCAGTGTTGCCTTATGCTTAGGCAAACGACCGATTGAACTGCGAACTTGTGTAATTTTAATAGTCTTAGCCATGGCCGATTACCCCAGAATTTCTTCGACGGATTTTCCACGCTTAGCTGCGACCATTTCTGGAGACTTCATGCTGTCTAAAGCATCCAGTGTTGCACGAACCACGTTGATTGGGTTTGTGGAACCATAGGTTTTAGCCAGTACGTTGCGAACTCCAGCTACTTCTAAAACAGCACGCATTGCACCGCCGGCAATAATACCGGTACCTTCGTGAGCAGGCTGCATAAACACACGAGAACCAGTGTGTGTACCTTTCACAGGGTGGAACAATGTGCCGTTGTTTAGAGCAACGGTTTTCATACTGCGACGGGCTTTTTCCATCGCTTTCTGGATTGCTGCCGGAACTTCGCGCGCTTTGCCGTAGCCAAAACCAACGCGACCGTTACCATCACCAACTACAGTCAGTGCGGTAAAGCTGAAAATACGGCCACCTTTAACGGTTTTTGCTACGCGGTTTACCGCGATCAGCTTTTCCTGCAGTTCGCCAGCTTGTTTCTCGATGTGAGCCATCTTACACCTCTACCTTAGAACTGAAGGCCAGCTTCACGGGCAGCATCTGCCAGTGCCTGGACTCTACCATGATATTGGAAACCAGAACGGTCAAAAGCAACAACAGTGATGCCTTTTTCCAGTGCGCGTTCAGCAACTAATTTACCAACAATTGCTGCTGCGTCTTTGTTTCCAGTAAACTTAACTTGTTCATTGATAGCTTTTTCTGTAGTAGAAGCTGCAACCAATGTTTCAGAACCGTTTGGTGCGATAACCTGCGCATAAATATGGCGTGGAGTACGATGTACCACCAGGCGAGTCGCACCCAACTCTTGGATCTTACGGCGTGCGCGGGTCGCACGACGGATACGAGCTGCTTTCTTATCCATAGTGTTACCTTACTTCTTCTTAGCCTCTTTGGTACGCACGATTTCATCGGCGTAACGAACACCCTTACCTTTATAAGGCTCAGGACGACGGTAAGCACGCAGTTCTGCTGCAACTTGGCCAATCACTTGCTTATCTGCACCTTTCAGTACGATTTCAGTTTGTGTTGGACATTCAGCAGTAATGCCTGCTGGTAGTGCGTGTTCAACCGGATGCGAGAAACCTAAAGACAAGCTTACAGCGTTGCCTTTGATTGCTGCACGGTAACCAACACCAACCAGTTGAAGCTTTTTAGTGAAGCCATCGGTAACACCAACAACCATTGCATTGCACAGTGAACGAGTAGTACCCGCTTGTGCCCATGCATCTTCAAAACCTTCACGAGGTCCGAAAGATAAGTGGCCATCTTCATGTTTAACTTCAACTGCATTATGGATAGTACGAGTAAGCTCGCCGTTTTTACCCTTAATCGAAATAACCTGACCGTTGAGTTTTACCTCTACGCCGGCAGGAATGACGACGGGTGCTTTTGCCACACGAGACATTCTTTCCTCCCGAATTAAGCTACGTAGCAGAGAATCTCGCCACCAAGACCAGCTTGGCGAGCTGCACGATCAGTCATGACACCTTTAGAGGTAGAAATAACAGCAATACCTAAACCAGCCATAACTTGTGGCAGCTCATCTTTTTTCTTATAGATGCGCAGACTTGGGCGGCTGATACGCTGAATGCTTTCTACAACAGCCTTACCTTGGAAATAACGTAAAGTCAGTTCCAATTCTGGCTTGATGTCGCCTTCAATTTTAAAATCTTCAATATAACCTTCTTCCTTCAGCACTTTGGCAATTGCCACTTTCAGCTTGGAGGAAGGCATGGTGACCGCAACTTTATTCGCGGCCTGACCGTTACGGATACGGGTCAGCATATCCGCGATGGGATCTTGCATGCTCATCTGTCTTTACTCCCGTGATTCAAATGGAATTACCAACTTGCCTTTTTAAGGCCCGGGATTTCACCGCGCATAGCGGCTTCACGGACTTTAATACGGCTCAGACCAAACTTCCGCAGGAAACCGTGCGGACGCCCTGTTTGACGGCAGCGATTACGCTGACGAGAAGGACTTGAATCACGTGGCAGTGTTTGCAGCTTGAGAACAGCGTCCCAGCGATCTTCATCAGATGCTTTAACATCAGAGATGATAGCCTTCAGTTCTACGCGTTTTGCGAAGAATTTCTCAGCTAATTTAGCACGTTTAACATCACGCGCTTTCATAGATTTCTTAGCCATGAGTAACCTGCCTTACTTGCGGAACGGGAAGTTGAACGCTGCTAACAGTGCGCGACCTTCGTCATCTGATTTCGCAGTTGTGGTGATAGTAATATCTAAACCACGTACGCGATCCACTTTATCGTAATCGATTTCAGGGAAGATGATTTGTTCACGAACACCCATGCTGTAGTTACCGCGACCATCGAAAGACTTAGCGGACAAGCCACGGAAGTCACGAATACGAGGTACAGCAATAGAAATCAGACGCTCAAGAAACTCCCACATGCGTTCGCCACGCAGGGTTACTTTACAGCCGATCGGATAGCCCTGACGGATTTTGAAGCCTGCAACAGATTTGCGTGCTTTGGTGATCAAAGGTTTTTGACCTGAGATTGCTGTTAAATCAGCTGCTGCATTATCCAGCAGTTTTTTATCAGCGATCGCTTCACCAACACCCATATTCAGGGTGATCTTCTCGACCCGAGGGACTTGCATGACAGAAGTGTAGTTAAACTCAGTCATGAGTTTATTAACTACTTCGTCTTTATAGTAATCATGCAGTTTCGCCATCGTATACTCCAAAAATTACTTGATAGTTTCACTGTTAGATTTGAAGAAACGGACTTTTTTTCCGTCTTCGAATCTAAAGCCTACACGGTCAGCCTTACCAGTTGCCGCGTTAAAGATTGCAACGTTAGAAACTTGAATAGCCGCTTCTTTTTCAACGATGCCACCTGGTTGATTCAGAGCCGGTACAGGCTTCTGATGTTTTTTAACCAGATTGATACCTTCAACGATAACTTTACTAGAAGAAATAACCTGTTTGATTTTACCGCGCTTACCTTTGTCTTTCCCAGTCAGCACGATAACTTCGTCATCACGACGGATTTTCGCTGCCATAGTTTCGCTCCTTAGAGTACTTCAGGTGCCAGAGAGATAATTTTCATAAACTTCTCGTTACGAAGTTCACGAGTTACCGGCCCAAAAATACGCGTACCGATTACTTGCTCGCTGTTGTTATTTAATAACACACAAGCATTACCATCGAAGCGAATGACAGAACCGTCAGGGCGACGTACACCCTTCTTGGTGCGCACCACTACCGCTTTCAGGACATCACCCTTTTTAACTTTACCGCGTGGAATTGCTTCTTTGACAGTAATTTTAATGATGTCGCCTACATGTGCATAGCGACGGTGCGAGCCACCTAGAACCTTGATACACATTACGCGACGTGCACCGGAGTTGTCGGCCACGTTCAGCATAGTCTGTTCTTGGATCATTTTAGTGCTCCGCTAAATGTCAACTACTACTGAGCCACCTCATTATGAAGAGGCCGTTCAAATTTACCCATACTACGAGGGCGCGGCATTATAACACCACATCAACGCGATGGACAGAAAAAAATAAACGGCTCAATCAAAAAGAGCCGTTTATTCATCACGAAAAATCTATTCTATTACAGAACAGCTTTTTCTACAACGCGAACTAAGGCCCAAGACTTAGTCTTAGACAGTGGACGAGTTTGGCGGATTTCTACCACGTCACCAATTCCACATTCATTGTTCTCGTCATGTACGTGCAATTTAGTCGTACGACGGATGAATTTACCATACAGAGGGTGTTTCACCATACGCTCGATAGCAACAACGATAGATTTCTCCATTTTGTCACTAACTACACGACCTTGCAGAGTACGGATTTTATCGTTCATTACGCACCTGCCTTCTCAGTTAGTAAAGTCTTCACGCGTGCGATATCATGACGCACTTGTTTCATTAGATGAGACTGTTGCAGCTGACCACTTGCAGCCTGCATACGTAAATTAAATTGTTCACGTAACAGATTTAAAAGTTCAGCGTTCAGCTCTTCTACGCTTTTTTCGCGCAGCTCTTGTGCTTTCATTACATCACCGTCTTAGTTACAAAGGTGGTTTTGATAGGCAGTTTCGCTGCTGCCAGAGAGAATGCTTCACGAGCCAGCTCTTCAGGCACACCATCCATTTCATACAGGACTTTACCAGGCTGAATTAAGGCAACCCAATATTCCACGTTACCTTTACCTTTACCCATACGAACTTCAAGTGGCTTTTCAGTAATTGGCTTGTCTGGGAATACGCGAATCCAGATTTTACCTTGACGCTTAACAGCACGGGTCATAGCACGACGTGCCGCTTCGATCTGACGTGCAGTCAGACGACCACGGCCAACAGCTTTAAGACCGAAAGTGCCGAAGCTAACATCCGTACCTTGCGCCAGACCACGGTTGCGGCCTTTATGCACCTTACGGAATTTTGTACGCTTTGGTTGTAACATAGCGACGCTCCTTACTTGCGGCCTTTACGCTGCTGCTTTTTAGGTTGAGCAGCTGGTTTCTCAGCTTGTTCAACTGCAGCCATACCACCCAGAATCTCACCTTTGAAGATCCATACCTTAACGCCGAGAACACCATAAGTGGTGTGCGCTTCTGAAGTGTTGTAATCGATATCAGCACGTAATGTGTGCAGTGGCACACGGCCTTCACGATACCACTCGGTACGAGCGATTTCAGCACCGCCTAAACGGCCACTGACTTCCACTTTAATACCTTTAGCGCCCAGACGCATTGCGTTCTGTACTGCACGCTTCATAGCACGACGGAACATAACACGACGTTCCAGCTGTGAGGAAATGCTGTCAGCAACTAATTTAGCGTCTAGTTCTGGTTTACGAACTTCGGCGATATTGATTTGCGCAGGAACACCAGCGATATCCGCTACTGTTTTACGCAGTTTTTCAACGTCTTCACCTTTCTTACCGATAACGATACCTGGGCGAGCAGTGTGAATAGTCACACGGATGCTTTTCGCAGGACGTTCGATAACGATGCGAGAGATTGACGCTTTTGCCAATTCTTTATTTAAGTACTGGCGTACTTTAAAATCGCTGTCTAGGTTGTCAGCGAATTCATTGGTATTCGCATACCAAGTAGAGTTCCAAGGTTTGACAATACCCAGGCGAATACCATTAGGATGTACTTTCTGACCCATTGCTAGTCTCCAGAGTCTCAGCGATCGGACACAACCACAGTGATGTGGCTGGTGCGCTTAAGAATACGATCTGCACGGCCTTTCGCACGCGGCATGATGCGTTTCATAGTTGGACCTTCGTCTACGAAAATTTTCGCAACTTTAAGATCATCAATGTCAGCGCCATCGTTTTGCTCTGCGTTAGCAATAGCAGACTCAAGTACTTTCTTCACTAAACCAGCAGCTTTCTTGTTGGTATAGGTCAAAATTTCCAGAGCTTGCGACACTTTCTTACCGCGAATCAGGTCGGCAACTAAGCGAACCTTCTGGGCAGAAGAACGAGCGTGGCGATGCATAGCTAAAGTTTCCATCTCTTCCTCCTATCCTTAACGTTTCTTAGCTTTCTTATCTGCCGCATGGCCGCGATAAGTGCGAGTCGGTGCGAATTCACCCAGTTTGTGGCCAACCATTTCGTCGGTTACAAAAACTGGGACATGCTGACGACCATTATGGACAGCGATGGTCAATCCGATCATATTAGGAAAGATCGTTGAACGACGGGACCAAGTCTTAAGAGGCTTCTTGTCTCCGCTTTCCACCGCTTTCTCTACCTTCTTCAGCAAGTGCAGGTCAATAAAAGGACCTTTCTTGAGAGAACGTGGCATGGTTTATCCTCTAATTATTTTTTAGAACGATGACGTACGATGAATTGATCAGTACGCTTGTTGCTACGAGTTTTCTTACCTTTGGTTTGAACGCCCCATGGTGTTACTGGGTGTTTACCAAAGTTACGGCCTTCACCACCACCATGTGGATGGTCTACTGGGTTCATCGCAGTACCGCGAACGGTAGGACGAACACCACGCCAGCGGCTAGCACCAGCTTTACCGAGAACACGTAACATATGCTCAGCGTTACCAACTTCACCTAAGGTTGCACGGCAATCAGCTAAAACTTTACGCATTTCACCAGAACGCAGACGTAATGTGACATAAGCACCATCACGTGCAACGATTTGAGCGTAAGTACCTGCTGAACGCGCTAACTGTCCACCTTTACCTGGTTTCAGTTCGATGTTGTGAACTGTAGAACCAACAGGGATGTTGCGCATAGGCAGTGCGTTACCAGCTTTGATTGCTGAATCAACACCAGATTGAATCTGGTCGCCAGCTTTCAGGCCTTTCGGTGCAAGAATATAACGACGTTCACCGTCTTTATATAGTACCAGTGCAATATTCGCAGAACGATTTGGATCATATTCCAAACGCTCAACAACTGCAGGAATACCATCTTTGTTGCGTTTAAAGTCAACTAAACGATAATGCTGCTTGTGGCCACCACCGATATGACGGGTAGTGATACGACCATTGTTGTTACGACCACCGGACTTGCTCATTTTTTCTAACAGTGGTGCATAAGGTTTTCCCTTATGCAGCTCTGGGTTAACCACTTTAACAACGTGGCGACGGCCCGGAGACGTAGGTTTGCATTTAACAACTGCCATTGTTCTTTACTCCTCCGACTTACTCAGCACCGCTAATGAAGTCCAAATCTTGGCCTTCTTTCAGCGTGACGTAAGCTTTTTTCCAGTCGCTACGACGACCAGTGCGCTGACCGTGGCGTTTAGTTTTGCCTTTAACCAGCAAAGTGTTAACACCTTCAACTTCAACTTCAAACAGTTTCTGTACAGCAGCTTTGATTTCTGCTTTAGTTGCATCTTTCGCAACTTTGAGAACGATGGTGTTGCTTTTTTCCATCGCTGTAGAAGCTTTTTCAGATACATGCGGCGCGCGCAGTATTTTCAGCAGACGTTCTTCACGGATCATGCCAGCATCTCCTCAACTTGCTTCACAGCATCAGCAGTCATAACCACTTTGTCGAAAGCAATCAGGCTAACTGGGTCGATACCTGCTGCATCACGAACGTCAACCTTATACAGGTTACGTGCTGCTAAGAACAGATTTTCATCTAATTCAGCAGTGATGATCAGAACATCTTGCAGAGCCATATCTTTCAATTTCTGTGCCAGCAACTTAGTTTTTGGTGCTTCAACAGAAAACTGTTCGACAACGATCAGACGATCTTGACGTACCAACTCAGACAGGATGCTTTTTAAAGCACCACGGTACATCTTCTTATTAACTTTTTGACTGTGGTCCTGTGGTTTAGCTGCGAAGCTAACACCACCAGAGCGCCAAATTGGGCTCTTGATTGAACCAGCACGTGCACGGCCAGTGCCTTTTTGACGCCATGGTTTTTTACCTGAACCAGAAACTTCAGCACGAGTTTTCTGAGCACGAGTACCTTGACGAGCACCAGCTGCATACGCAACAACTACTTGGTGAACAAGCGCTTCATTGAAATCACGCCCGAAGGTAGTTTCGGAAACAGTCAGCGCGCTTTGCGCGTCTTTCATTACCAATTCCATTCCTATCTCCTCGACGTTAAGCCTTGACAGCCGGTTTTACGATCAGGTTGCTACCAGTTGCTCCTGGAACAGCACCTTTGACCAGCAGTAGGTTGCGCTCAGCGTCAACACGTACTACATCTAAGCTTTGAACAGTTACACGTTCATTACCCAGTTGGCCTGCCATTTTCTTGCCTTTGAACACTTTGCCCGGAGTCTGGTTCTGACCGATAGAACCCGGAACACGGTGAGACAAGGAGTTACCGTGAGTAGCATCTTGAGTACGGAAATTCCAGCGCTTAACTGTGCCAGCAAAACCTTTACCTTTAGATGTACCAGTAACGTCGACTTTTTTAACGTCAGCGAAAATTTCAACGCTAATGCTTTGACCTACGTTAAATTCAGTACCTTCTTCAGTACGGAATTCACGCAGAATACGGCCAGCTTCAACGCCAGCTTTAGCGAAATGACCTGCTTCAGGCTTAGTTACACGGTTAGCTTTTTTGCTACCAGTAGTAACCTGAATTGCATTGTAACCGTCAGTTTCTGCAGTTTTAACCTGAGTAACGCGGTTATTTTCAATTTCGATAACAGTTACAGGGATAGAAACACCATCTTCAGTGAAGATACGTGTCATTCCCACTTTCTTACCGACTAAACCAATCATTGTTTCAACCTCTCAATCGTTCGACGACCTGATTAACCCAGGCTGATCTGCACGTCAACGCCGGCAGCCAGGTCCAGACGCATCAGAGCATCAACGGTTTTCTCGGTTGGCTCAACGATGTCAACCAGACGTTTGTGAGTGCGAATTTCGTACTGATCACGCGCATCTTTGTTAACGTGCGGAGAAATCAGAACGGTAAAACGCTCTTTACGTGTCGGCAGCGGGATAGGACCACGTACTTGCGCACCAGTGCGCTTTGCAGTCTCTACGATTTCCGCAGTTGATTGATCGATTAAACGATGATCAAAAGCTTTAAGGCGGATACGGATTCTTTGGTTCTGCATGAGACCAGAGCTCCAACTATTTTATAAACGTAAATGATTACTCCTCGCACCCATTTCGATTGATGGGGGAGTGTAATCGTCTTGGTGTAACCCCCATATCGGGAGTATTGTCTAAATGAGTAACAAATCGTTGACTCAATACTGATATTTCAGTCCTAAAAATTAGGGCTTACTCATCAGTAAGCCCGCGCATTATACGTAAATTATTGTGAAACGCAAGCAATCGGAGAAAATATGTGCGAATTTTCTGAAGAAGACGTTAAAAAAGCCTCCTAAATTGAATAATTCAATCACCGGAGGCTTTACGGCTCTCAATTCATTAAATTACGCAGCTAATAATCATGCATTACTCTTCTTTGACCTGCACTTGTAAATAGTTTTGAATCCCCAAGCGGGTGATCAGGTCTAGTTGTGTTTCTATCCAGTCAATATGATTTTCTTCATCTGATAAAATTTCAATCATGAGATCTCGGCTGACATAGTCATGAACAGAGTCCGCATATTTGATTGCATCTTTTAAATTTTTGGCACCGTCAATTTCAAGTTGTAAATCTGACTTCAACATTTCTTCGACATCTTCACCAATATTTAGCTTACCAAGGTCTTGTAAGTTCGGGATACCTTCAAGAAAAAGAATACGCTCTATGTATTTATCCGCGTGTTTCATTTCATCTATTGATTCGTGGTATTCCATCTCATTAAGACGCGTAAGCCCCCAATTTTTGAACATCCGCGCATGCAAAAAATATTGATTTATTGCGACTAATTCATTGCCCAGTAATTTATTAAGGTGGGCTATCATTTTTTTATCGCCTTTCATATATACCCTCCATCGCTTCCAGTCTTTTAAGTGTAGTACTGAAATTGATAGCAGGGTAAATTTTAGACAGTAATTTATATAAAAAATGATTTATTCTAGATGAGATTGTTACTTTACTTACAGTACAAGCTATGCCACTTCTATTGCACAGATGTCTTCTAATAGCATCTGCTCTTCACGCAAAATCGCTTTAGCCTGCCTAATGCATTTCCCGCATTCTAAGCCCAAAGGCAAAATTTGTTGTAAGCCCTTCAGTGAGCTCGCTTGATACCTTCTTGCTGCATTTCTGATTTGTTTATCAGTAATGGCTTCACAAAGACAGACGTACATAATGCTTTACCTGTATAAATCACATACAGACAGTCTAAATAAAAATGATTTGTATTTCAATTATCATTATTTAAAGGATTCACCATATACTATGAGTGATATTCTGCTCGTATAATTAATGCTGAATTCCTATTATGCGGCCATAAGTAGCCCTCATTGATTAACAGGTAATAGCCCTCTAGCCAATATGCTGCATAACATTTTGCATTTATGCTCTCTTGTAATCGAGTTGATTTCTGCTCAATTTTTTGTTCAATAAGTAAGGGGAAGTAATCGGGTTGGATATGCTTGATAAACAAATTTATGCTTAATCAATTAATGTCTTATAGGCAAATAGATACGGTTAATAACAACTGTAGATATGCAAAAGGACGTCTAGTAGACGCCCTTTTTACTAAGTAGTTCTTTCTTAGTCAGAAAGAGCAGTATTATGCAATGATTTTTGCAACAACACCTGCACCTACAGTACGGCCACCTTCACGGATTGCGAAACGTAAACCGTCGTCCATCGCGATTGGGTGGATCAGGGTAACGATCATGTTGATGTTATCACCTGGCATTACCATCTCTACGCCTTCTGGCAGTTCGATAGTACCTGTTACGTCAGTTGTACGGAAGTAGAACTGTGGACGGTAACCTTTGAAGAATGGAGTGTGACGACCACCTTCATCTTTGCTCAGAATATAAACTTCTGACTCGAACTGTGTGTGTGGCTTGATTGAGCCTGGTTTCGCCAGAACTTGACCACGTTCGATTTCTTCACGCTTAGTACCACGCAGCAGAACACCAACGTTCTCACCTGCACGACCTTCGTCTAGAAGTTTACGGAACATTTCAACACCAGTACAAGTTGTTTTCGCTGTATCTTTGATACCAACGATTTCAACTTCTTCACCCACTTTGATGATACCACGCTCAACACGGCCTGTTACTACTGTACCACGACCTGAGATTGAGAATACGTCTTCAATTGGCAGCAGGAATGGTTTGTCAATTGCACGCTCTGGTTCTGGGATGTAAGAATCCAGGTAACCGGCTAATTCAACAATTTTCGCTTCCCACTCTGGGTTGCCTTCCAGCGCTTTCAGTGCTGAACCGCGAACAACTGGAGTGTCATCGCCTGGGAAATCGTATTGAGACAGAAGTTCACGAACTTCCATTTCAACTAATTCTAACAGTTCTTCGTCGTCTACCATGTCACATTTGTTCAGGAAAACGATGATGTAAGGAACACCAACTTGGCGACCTAACAGGATGTGCTCACGTGTTTGTGGCATTGGGCCATCAGTCGCAGCAACAACCAGAATTGCACCGTCCATCTGAGCAGCACCTGTGATCATGTTTTTAACATAGTCGGCGTGTCCTGGGCAGTCTACGTGTGCGTAGTGGCGAGTTGGAGTATCGTATTCTACGTGTGAAGTAGAGATGGTGATACCACGCGCTTTTTCTTCTGGTGCGTTATCGATTTGGTCGAATGCACGAGCAGAACCGCCGTAAGTTTTTGCCAGAACAGTAGTGATAGCTGCTGTCAGAGTAGTTTTACCGTGGTCAACGTGGCCGATAGTACCAACGTTAACGTGCGGTTTTGAACGTTCAAATTTTTCTTTAGACATTAGATTGTCCCTCTAAGACACGGAATCGGTGGTTAAACCACATCAACCAAGCAAGAATTTCGCTTGTTTTTTCAGGAGACAAATCAGGGAGGTAATTGAGAACATGGGGGAAGTGGTGCTGATAGGCAGATTCGAACTGCCGACCTCACCCTTACCAAGGGTGTGCTCTACCAACTGAGCCATATCAGCACATCTTGGAGCGGGCAGCGGGAATCGAACCCGCATCATCAGCTTGGAAGGCTGAGGTAATAGCCATTATACGATGCCCGCAATGAACTCGGCTACCTGAGTTATCAGCTGTTAAACTGTTCCTTGACATTTTCTTTTAAAAAACATCTTGGAGATGGTGGTGGGAGAAGGATTCGAACCTTCGAAGTCTGTGACGGCAGATTTACAGTCTGCTCCCTTTGGCCGCTTGGGTATCCCACCTATCCAAATTTTTAATGGTGCCGGCACCAAGAGTCGAACTCGGGACCTACTGATTACAAGTCAGTTGCTCTACCAACTGAGCTATGCCGGCATCAAGTGCTGCGCATTCTAGGAAGAGTGAGCGCAGGTTGCAACAAAAAAATTAAGTTTTTTGTTCATTCGCTTATATTTTGAGCGCTTTTTCTGTTTTTGCTGATTTTTTAGCTGTTTTAAGCTCAAAACATCAACAGCAGTTATTAACTATAATCCATTATTGTTTGATCAGTAAAGGGGCATAACAGGCTAAATATTTTTAAATTGCTATTTTTTATTCACTATCACAGTATTTTACTGTCTTTCGGTAGGTTATTTTTTAATCGCCTAGTGCTATTTTTTCTGCATATTTCAAAAAAGATTCACAAAAAATAGAAAAAAACCTACGCCTCCCCCCTATCACTCGCTATGATGCTAGCAAATTTTATGGATACGGGTGTTTAGGCAACCTGTCCAACCTGCATAAAATAGGCAGATGTTGGTTTATGAAAAAGAAAGAAAATTTTATTACTACGCCATACTTAGAGTTTGATAGAGAGCACTGGGCAACTTTACGTGATTCAGTTCCACTAACATTAACATCAAGTGAACTTCTAGAGCTTAAAGGGATTAATGAAGAACTCTCGATGGAAGATGTTATCGAGATTTATCTACCTTTATCGCGTTTATTGAATTTTTATATCAGTTCTAACTTACGTCGTCAGGCCGTCCTAGAGCAGTTCCTTGGAACTAATGGCGCTAAAGTGCCTTATATCATTGGTATCGCGGGGAGTGTGGCCGTAGGTAAAAGTACAACTGCACGGTTGTTGCAAGCTTTACTAACTCGTTGGCCAGAACACCGTAAAGTGGATTTGATTACAACTGATGGCTTTTTACATCCTAATCAAGTATTAAAAGATAGGAACATCATGAAGAAAAAAGGGTTTCCGCAATCCTATGATATGCGAAAACTTGTCAACTTCGTGTCGCAAATAAAATCAGGCGCACGTAACGTGAAAGCGCCGGTCTATTCCCATCTCACTTATGATATTGTGCCGGACCAAGAGCAAGTTATTGATCAACCAGATATTTTAATTCTTGAAGGGCTGAATGTTCTACAAAGTGACATGGACTACCCTCAAGATCCACACCATGTGTTCGTCTCTGATTTTGTTGATTTTTCAATCTATGTTGATGCCGCCCCAGAGCTACTAAAGCAATGGTATATCGGTAGGTTCCTTAAATTTAGACAAGGCGCATTCTCAGATCCCGATTCTTATTTCCATAGTTACTCTAAATTAAGTGAAGATGAAGCTATGAATATTGCAGGGTCTATTTGGGATGAAATTAATGGTTTAAACCTAGAAGAAAATATTTTACCAACCAAAGAAAGAGCGAGTTTAATAATGACTAAAGGTGAAAACCACTCTATTCAAAATGTTCGATTACGGAAATAAAGATTATTATTTTGGCCGACTTATCATCGGCCAATGATATATATTAATTAGGTCTCAATGATATTTCACCACCGATATAAGGAATTATTTCACCATTATCTTTTTGTAATAACAATGCACCTTGCTCATTAATTCCGCGTTCTACTCCTGTTATAATGTCATTACCGATCAATAACTTAACATTTCTATCAAGGAAGTTATCTAATTTAAACCACCTATCCAAAAATGGATTGAGACCTTCATTTTCGAATATAACTAAAGATTCTCTTAAAGCCTTAATAATATTTGCAGATAATTCATTACGCTCTATGTTTTCAACCTCATCCCTTAATGATGACCACTCTTGCGTTATTGTATTTGAACTTTTAATATTGTTTTTATTCATCCCAATATTAATTCCAATACCAATAATAATATGAGCTGCGTCACCTGTTTTACCTGTTAATTCAACTAAAATACCAGCAAGTTTTTTATCATTCATGTACAGATCATTAGGCCATTTCACTTTTACTTTTTCTTGGCTTATTTTATTTAACGTCTCTGCGATGACAATACCAACTACAAGGCTTAGCCCTACTGCTGCCGCTGGGCCTTGATCTAGCTTCCAATACATTGAAAGGTAGAGGTTACAGCCAAATGGGGATATCCATTGGCGCCCTCTTCTGCCCCGTCCAGCACTTTGATACTCGGCTAAACATGTATCTCCTGAATTAAGGCTTGGTATGCGTTCCAACATATATTGATTTGTTGAATCAATAACGGGCTCAACAATAATATTTACATCATTGACATGCTTTTTAATTAATTCTCTATTTAACAAATTGATTTGATAAGGCAGTTTATATCCTTTACTCGTGACCGTTTCGATATTTAAACCCCAAGAGCGCAACGTTTTAATATGTTTATTGATAGCTGCTCTTGTCATTCCTAGCTTATCACCTAATTGCTCACCTGAATGAATTTGTGCATCCGCTAAGATATCAATCAGCTGTAAAGGAATACTAGTTTCTTTCATCGAATATAATCCACCGCATTAACCTCCCCCATTTTACCGATAAACCTGACCTCAGGCTCTAAATCGATACCAAAACGCTCAGCAACTGTATGCCTAACATGTTTCGCTAAATTTGCAATATCTTGCCCAGTAGCTTGCTGTTTATTAATTAAGACTAAAGCCTGCCTAGTGTGTACCGCTGCACCACCAACTTCATAACCTTTCAAATTACACTGGTCGATTAACCACCCAGCAGCGAGTTTTATATTACCATCAGCTTGTTCATACTGTGGGCAATTTGGATAAATTGCTTTTATTTTCTGTGCTTTTTCAGCAGATATGACAGGGTTTTTGAAGAAGCTACCGGCATTACCCGTTACCGCAGGGTCAGGTAACTTACTTCTACGTGTCTGACAGACAGAATCAAACACTTGTTTTGGCGTTACTACTTTAGGGTCAAGCAGGGCAAGATCACCATATGTAAGCTGAGGAGACCATGTCTTAGAAAGTTTTAACCCAACACTCACAATAACATAGCCATATTGATACTCATGTTTGAAAATACTATCGCGATAGCCAAACTGGCACTCATTGGCTGTCAGCCGAGTAACTAGCCCATTTTCAAGAGATAATACATCAACGTATTCACATATATCTTTTAGCTCAACCCCATATGCGCCTATGTTCTGAATAGGTGCTGACCCCACACAACCAGGAATAAGCGCTAGGTTTTCTGCCCCATAAATTCCTTTATCTAACAAGGTCTCAATCAATTGGTGCCAATTTTCACCAGCTTGTACATGTACATGCCAATATTCATCATCTTCTGTGACTTGTAGCCCTTTTAACAGGTTGATAATGACTAGACCAGCGAAGTCTTCGACAAACAGTACGTTACTCCCTCCCCCTAATAACAGCACAGGGAGCTGTTTGTCTTTGGCATAGCGCCACTGCTGAAATAGCGACTCTTGACTATCAACAAAAGCAATTGATAATGCTTTTGCTTCGATGCCAAAGCTATTAAATGGTTTAAGTTCAGAAGTCAGATTCATTACGCCCTTCAGTACCGATAAAACTAGAATAAAGTAAGTCTATCAGGCTGACTTAGTAGTGAATAGTATGAATAATGAAATTAGATGATGAGATAGAAAGTTTTTACTAATATTAAAAAATAATATTAAAAATTGAATAGAGTAGCTAAATGCAAAAAGCCACCCGATGTGGGTGGCTTCTTTATATTTAAAACCTAGCAGTTCCCTACTCTCACATGGGGAGACCCCACACTACCATCGGCGCTACGGCGTTTCACTACTGAGTTCGGCATGGGGTCAGGTGGGACCACCGCGCTATTGCCGCTAGGTAAATTCTTTTTTAAATGCCGATTATATGGTGCTGATACCCAGATTCGAACTGGGGACCTCACCCTTACCAAGGGTGTGCTCTACCAACTGAGCCATATCAGCAATATGGTGCGGTCAGTCAGTACTGACACAACCTTTAAAATTAATGTCTGGCAGTTCCCTACTCTCACATGGGGAGACCCCACACTACCATCGGCGCTACGGCGTTTCACTGCTGAGTTCGGCATGGGGTCAGGTGGGACCACCGCGCTATTGCCGCCAGACAAA